>JALOPA010000129.1 GCA_025454125.1 Thermodesulfobacteriota bacterium | reverse complement strand
GGGCGGCCGTTCCTCGCCAATCCCGACCTGGTGGATCGATGGAGAACCAACGCAGCCGTGAACGCGTGGGACATGTCTACCTTCTACACACCGGGACCCAAGGGCTATACCGATTACCCGGCCCTGAAGAAATAGAGGAACTCTTTACTGCAGCCCAGCGCCATGCCCTCTTATTCCAGAATACGTGAAGAACCGGCCGCGCGAGGCGATGAAAAAGAGCTTGACGCTGCTGCATAGCACAATGTAGATTTGCATTGAAATATTACAACATGCAAGGCAAATCGCATATGACACAGCCTGCCGTCATCCCCCGTCTTCTCCAGCGGCCCGACCGGTCCTTCTTCCTCTTCGGCCCTCGAGGGACAGGGAAAAGCACGTGGCTTACGCAGGTGCTGCCCGACGCCTTCCGCCTGGATCTCCTGGATGCCTCACTCTTTCTAGAGCTGTCCCGTGATCCTCATCGGCTCGAGGCCCTGATCGGCCGCCGCCCGGCAGGCGCCTGGATTGTGCTGGATGAGGTTCAGAAAGTACCCGCCCTGCTGGACGAAGTCCATCGTCTCATGGAGACGCATCGATGGCGCTTCGGCCTCTGCGGGTCCTCGGCCCGAAAGCTCCGAAGGGGAGGGGCCAATCTCCTCGCCGGTCGCGCCCTGACGTTGTCCATGGAGAGCTTCTCGGCTGCCGAACTGGGGGCGGCATTCGATTTCGATAGAGCGCTGGACTGGGGGTTGCTGCCTTTCGTCCACAACGAGCCCGATGCTGCGGCGGACATCCTCGCAGCCTATGTCAACACGTACCTGAAAGAGGAGCTGCAGGCGGAAGGCCTGATCCGCAATGTGCCACCCTTCGTTCGCTTCCTTGCCGTTGCCGGCCAGATAAACGGACAAGTTGTCAATGCCCAGAACATCTCCCGAGAGGCGGCCGTCGCCCGCAGCACCGTGGACACGTACTTCGGCATCCTTTCGGACACCTTGCTTGGCCATCGACTGCCCGCCTGGCGCCCCGGCCTCAAGGTAAGGGAAGCGGCCCAGCCGAAATTCTACTGGTTCGACTCCGGCGTGGCGCGCGCTGCCGCGGGGCTGCTTCGCGATCCCGCCGACCGCTTGTGGCAAGGGTATGCGCTGGAGACCCTCATTTACCACGAGCTTCGAGTCTACAACGAGGTCAGCCGGAAGCATCGCCTTATCAGCTATTATCGAACGCCGGCCGGCGTGGAGATCGACTTTGTCGTTGAAACGTCGAAGCGGCGCCCCGGGAGCGATCCGCGCGTGGTCGCCATTGAGGTCAAACGGGCGGAGCGTTGGGACCGCGCATGGGAAAAGCCGATGCAGGCGCTTGCCGCCTCAACCGGCATCAAGGTCGATCGCATGATCGGGGTATACTGCGGCTTGCGGGCCTATCGCTTCGGCGAAGTCCAGGTTTGGCCAGTGGCCGACTTCGTGAAGGCGCTTTATGAAGGTGAGGTGTTCTGAACCTTTGCACCCTTGAACCCCGAATCCCGATGCCCTGTTTAGCCTGACTTCCTCCACTTCTTTCACTTCTCTCACTGCATTGTTGTCACTGCCGCGCAGTGCTCTTACCCCCTCCTTTTGCAAAGGAGGGCAGGGGAGGATTTCCAATAACTCCCCCCAACGAAACAAACGAAATGAACGAAATAGACGAAGCGGTTGACAAATCCGCGCGTTGGTCTTAAGAAGGAATCCGGGAGGATAAGCGGAGTCGGATAGGGATAATTACTGAGACGCTCTGTTATCCGGAGGGGACATTGAGAAGTTGAGATACCATAAAGCCCGAGCAAGGTATTTTTCACCTTGTCGGGCTTTTTTATGGAATGAAATCGTCGTATAGGATACTGCTGAGCAACAATCATTATTAATTTCAAGAGCTGCTGGACGCGTTTCAATGAAGAAACCGACCTGGAATTTCCGCCAAATGTCCCGGGGCGAAATCAACGTGGACCCCATCGAGGGGGAATTCTTCTCCACGGAAATCCTGGGAAGTCTTTCCGATGCCGTGATCCGCGAAGCGATCCAAAACTCCCTCGATGCCGGCATGCCCGGGCAGCAGGTTAGAATCGTAATCACCTTCCCCTCGCCGGATCAGAAACTCCGTGCAGAGACAGCCGAACGATATCTACATGGGCTCAGGGACCACCTCGAGGCGAAGAGCAGCGGCCTTGCGAACGGTGTCGACTTCGAGCGTCCCATGGACTTTCTTCTCATCGAAGACTTTGGCACCAGGGGGCTGGCGGGCAACATACGGGACGATGGCAACCAGGACGAAACATTAACCAAGAACGACTTTTATTACTTCTGGCGCAATATCGGCCGGGCCGTCGAAGGGACTACGACAAGAGGGCGCTGGGGCCTTGGCAAAACCGTCTTTCAGGCCGCATCAAAGATTAATTCTTTCTTCGGCCTGACTGTCCGACAGGACGAAACCCGGCGCCTCCTGATGGGTCAATCCGTTCTCAAAATCCACCGGGTGAACGGCCAGCGATACGCGCCTTACGGATATTATGGTCGATTCGAGGATGACTTTGCCCTCCCTGTCGAAGACCCCGAACACATCGATCGGTTCTGCAGCGATTTTTCCATCAGCCGCGCCTATCAGCCTGGTCTTTCGGTCCTTATTCCTTATCCCGACGAAGAGATCGAGATCGAGTCCGTGATTCGTTCGGTGATCAATCAGTATTTCTTCCCCATCCTTTCGGGAGATCTCGCCGTGACCATAGCCGGTGGAGCGAATCGGCAGGACCTGGATGAAAAGAGTCTCTTTACCTATATCGAAAGCACCGACTGGCCGGATCGAAAGGCACTGATCCGACGCCTTGAGTTCGCAAAGTGGTGCCTGGCACAGACCGAGGCAGACCTTGTCCAACTCATGGAACCGCCTGAAGGGAAGGCGCCCAAATGGGATGAAGCGCTCTTTGAATCCGGGCAATTGACACCATTGCGGCACCGATTCGATTCGAGCGAAAGACTTGCCTTTCGCATGCCTCTATGGGTGGAGCCGCGGAAAAAGGGCGTTGAGCATTCCCACTTCAAACTCTTTCTGGAACGGGATGCACTCATTGACAGGGGCGAGGACTATTTCATCCGGGACGGGATTACCGTAACCGGCGTGTCATCACAGCGGCAGAAGGGCATGCGAGTCATTGTGGCCGTTTCCGACAAGCCCCTGTCGAAGCTTCTCGGCGACTCCGAGAACCCCGCCCACACTGAATGGCAGGAACGCTCCCCGAAATTCAAGAACCGCTACAATCTCGGCCCGGCCTGTCTTCGTTATGTCAAGAACAGTCCGCGAGAGGTGATCCGCATCCTCTCCATGCCGGCCGAAGGACGCGATGCGAAGCTGCTCCGGGATCTCTTCTACGTGGATCTGGACCTGGGAGCAGAGATGAAATCGGATCGAAAGATACCGAGAGACGGGGCAGGCGCGGGCCGCACGGATGGTTTGGTTGCGCCAACGGGAGCGCTCCCGAGATTGCTCCTGAGCCGGGTCAAGAGCGGATTCCGGCTATCCTTGCATCCGGAAGCGAAGACCTACCCGCGAACCATTGACATGGAAATGGCGTACGACGTTCGACAGGGGAATCCCTTTCGGCTTTATAAGCCGTACGACTTCGACCTCGAAAAGACTCCCATAAAAATCGAAGGTGCAGCGCTCACGTATCGCATCGTGAGACCGAATGCGTTGAAAGTCACAACGGAGCAGCCAAGCTTCCAATTGACCATCACGGGATTTGACTTGAATCGCGATCTCAAAATCAAGATCGTCACTCCCCAGGACAAGAATCCATGATCCGCAGGTTTAACTTCACGGGCCGACGAAAGATTCCGCGGGCGCAACTGAACATCTTCCTTTACGCGACACCGGATGGGAGTCTTGCCTTCGATGCAGGACTGGATCTGGAGAATCTTTCCCTGCCGTTCGACGCAAAGCTCTTTGTCGAGGCGTACCGAAGGGCCTACCTCAGAAGGTTTTCCTGCGGCACCGTGTCGCAGCCCCGCTTGCCCCGGGGGCAAGCCCTCGAAGGCATGGATTCCCGCGCATTTGTCATGTTTCGCGTAAAAGTCGTCGACGGCAGGGGGCGTATCCTGGCTGTGGCCGATCGTGTCAGGCCCCGGCGATCGGATGATGAGGATGCAGGCAAACAAAGCCTGCTGCCCGTCGAGTTTGCCGACCTGGGACACGCGGTATGGCGGCTGGATCTGGATGGCGAATGGCCAAGTCTTCTTTTGAACAATCGAATTGACAATATCCGGGAGATCGCCCGCACCGACGAATCGTTCCAGGCGCTCGTTTACCCCGAGGTGGTGCGACAGATCCTGGATCATATCGTCATCCGGGAAGATCACACGGATCCGGATACAGATCCCGACGACTGGATGAGCCTGTGGCTCCGATTTGCCATTGGCCTCATGGGTAGAAGGACACTGCCTCCCTCGGGCGCCGAAGAGCAGGTCACCCTGGACAAGGGGCGATGGATTGACGATGCCGTGGAAGCGTTTTGCGACTCTCAACAGCTTGTCGAGCGCTTCATTCGAAACCATCAAGCAGCCGATTAGCCATGAACAGTCAACTGAGAATCCTGAACGAAAAAGGAATTGCCCGCTATCGGAATTATCTCGATGAACTGCGCAGCGGCAACGAGAGAAAACCCCCGCAGGAGTTGCTGGTCGATCCGTGGTGCTCGGCAAGAGTTCCGCTGGAAATCACCATCGAGGCGAAGAGTTTTCAGAACAAGCTGGCCATTGGAAAGTATCTCAACGAAGTTCTCCGTCTGTTGCCGCACTCGCAAATAGAGCAGCAGGTAGGCCTTTGGAGCTGGCTCACCCTGTTCTATTTCGATTACGTCTGTCCTGTGAATAAAGCCGGCAGGCGTATGGCAGGGCCCCATTATCGCTATATTCTGGATACGGACTTCAGAAGATTTTACCGGCATCTCCTTCTAGGGCCCTATTATGCCTACAAGTTGCATGGAGACAATGCCGCACTTCTGCTCTATGGTCCGATACATCAGACAAGTCAGTTTTTCATCGAGCTTGCGTCCCGCCAGGCCCTGTTTACAAATCGGGGGGTGATCGACGCGGCCACCATTCTTTATTACGACCCCAAGACCGGGCGGGCCAAGAGGGGCGCCGGGACAACGGAGCGCAAGCCCGGGGCCCTGGCACGCTTCATCGATGTCGTCCAGCAGCTGGATTTGACCCATGATTTGTTCAGCATGAAAGGCAGCGATGTCGTTGCACTGCTGCCCGAGGAATTCACCCCCTGGCGGGAAAAGGCGAAAGAACAAAGATCGTTTCTGAAAAAGTTGTTTAAAAAAGTTGAATAGAATGAAAGCATGATCGCACTGAACCGGGCCATGGAGCGATATTCGGTTGTTACCTTTTTTGCAGCAACTGCCGCCGGCGGGAGAACCCCTCAGGTGGAGTACCTCGATCTCAGCGAACGCAATACGGCGTCAACTACCGAGTAATCCTCGGTTGTTCAGGCCCTTCTTTTCCTGCGACGCCTTTCATCACTTTCCTCTCTGTCTTTAAGCGTTGCCCCCTGACAACACCATCCAAAACAAAGTTTGCGGAAAAAGCTTGATATTTTCCTGAAATGATGTATTTTCCTAATCAGGAATATGACTGAATATAGGAAAACACCAGCAATCAAGGAGATGCTCGATCTGCTCCGCAGGGGCAGGGTCGAGCTGCCCCCTCTTTCTTTGCATCTTATTGAAGCCAAACCCGGAGTCGGCGCTGTCCGGCGTTCCGATGCCCTGCTTGAGGCCTCCTGGAGGGGAAAAAAGGCAAGATTTTTGGTTGAATGCAAGGCCCTGTCGACACCGAAGGCATTCCAGACCGGGGTGAATCAGCTCAAAGCTGCGCCGCTCCCCAGGGGCGGCCTTCCCATGCTGTTTCTGCCATTCCTGAGTGAAAGCCAGTTGCAGGAGCTGGAGCGGGAAGGGATCAGCGGGTTTGATCTGTGCGGCAACGGCGTTGTCACTGTGCCCGGAGCCTTTTCAGTATTTCGCACTGGCGGAAAAAACCGTTTTCTTTCTTCCGCCCCGATTAAGAATATTTACAAGAGGAACAGTTCCCTGGTGGCCCGGGTCTTCTTGCTTCGCGCAGGTTTCAGCGCCGTTCAGGAGATCGGCGCGGAAATCAACCGCCTGAACCTGCTCGTCAGCCGCTGGGGCAGGAACTCCATGAGCCTATCCACCGTGTCGAAGGCGCTCAAAACGCTGGCGGAGGACCTGATC
>JALOPA010000128.1 GCA_025454125.1 Thermodesulfobacteriota bacterium | reverse complement strand
GACCGGAAGCGGGACCTCGATCACCTTGTCAATCAGCCGATCGAGTTTATCCACGTAGGCCCGTTCGTAGAGCCCCCCGGACAACCTTGTCTGTGACAGTTGGCCCTTCACCAGAACGCTGTACTTGAGGCGAAGGGTTTTGTCCCCCCGAAGCGGGTCCGGGACCCAGAGGCGATGCGCCCCCTCTTCCGCGGTTTCTCTCGAAACCGGAGCTTGCTGGATCTCCCGCAGGCTTTGCACCGGAGACGGAGGTTCAAAAACTCTTATCGGGGTTCCTGGTCTGAGGGGATAAAACTCGCCGTCCTGGGTCACGAATCCGATTTCATGGTGCCCGCACAGAGGGCACTCCCTCGACGCCACGGTGCCTGTTGTTGGATCCTTGGTCTCCTGTTTCATGGACGCTCCTCCTTGCTTCAGTACATGCCGGTTCAGCAAAAAACTCCTAACAAGCGGTTCGGGGATCTGTCAAGGGTTTCCAAGGGCTCAGGAACTGCGCATCGTTTTGTTGACATACCGTGCTGTCTCCTTAACTTAGTTTCGATACAATCTTTCGGAGGAAAACTTCAATGGTGAGTGAAAATACTTGTCCTTACTGCCATGAGAATCTGGTCACTTGGGAACCTCCCGACGAAGCGGGGTGGGACCACGACCTGATGGTCTGTGAAAACAACGAATGCTCCTATTTTGTGAGAGGCAGGAGCAAAGTCTGCAAGGAGTATGACCGCAACTTCAGCTATCGGTATTGCTATGACCCTGCCACGGGGAACGAACTCCCCATTCTGGCCTGGTGCGGAGGGGATCTTTCCTTGCTGAAGGGCCGGTGCGCGGACGTCTGCGAGGGATGACCGGGAGGTCAGCAAACTTCGCAGGAGACAACAATTTCGTTGACAAAATTTCAGTTTTGACTAGACTGAAATGTTTAAGGCGGTGTAGCTCAGCTGGTTAGAGCATGCGGCTCATATCCGCAGTGTCCGGGGTTCAAGTCCCTGCACCGCCACCACAAAGAATCTTGTCCGGGATTGACATTTCCATAACCCGGCTTACTTTCTGGACAAAATAGCCCGACTCCGAGTCCGGCCATGTTTCATGAACCCTTTAAGAAAGACGATATCCTGACGGTCAGTGAAGCTCTGGACATCGCAGAAGACCGGACCGGAGACTATTTCAAGTTTTCAGCAGGGCAGTGGAAAAGACACCGCTATGATGTGAAGACCCTCTCTCAACTGGCCGGGGATGAGGTGGTGCCTAATGTGTTTGCTCTTCTCAAGAAGATCGACGGAAAAGCGGAGAGGGTCGAACCGAGTTCCAGGAAGCGTGATTTCTATTTCATCTGTCTTCAGGATCATCGGATTCTGAAGGCGCTCAAGAGAGACAGAGACCTCGGACTCCTGCCTCTCCTGGTTTATGTGTTCACCCATGAACTGGTACACATTGTGAGGTTCTGCAATTTCTCACAGCGATTCGAGGTTTCAACCAAGGACAGGGAAAAAGAAGAGCGCATTGTCCACGCCACCACGTATGAAATCCTTAAGGAGCTTTCCCTGCCCAGATTGGACTACATCCTGAACTCCTACGAGACCCATCGGGTCTGTGACATGGTGGAGTGCTGAGAACAAAGGGGAAAGTGTATGCCGATTTACGAGTATGAATGTGCAAAGTGCGGCCATCAAACAGAGGTCTGGCAGCGAATCACCGATCAAAGCGTAACGAAATGCGAGCACTGCAAAGGGAAAATGAGGAGACTCATCTCGCAGAGTACCTTTCACCTCAAAGGGACAGGCTGGTATGTGACCGACTACTCCTCCAAGAAGGGAACGGACGCGAAGAAACCGAAAAAGCCCGAGTCCAAGACGTCCGATGACACGGCGAAGAAGGACTCCTCTGCAACCCCGGCCAAGTCAGAAGACTAGAAAAGGTGACACCTGACGAATGAGACGATTTGACAGCGGCAAAGAGCAGGACAAGGTGCTGAGGGGCCTTGAGCGCAAGGAGAAAAGAGAAGCCTTTCACAGAGACAGGTTTTTCAAGTTCAAGCTCTCGGAAATCCACAACACCCTCTCTCAGGCGTTGCTCACTGAAAAGATCATCGAAACGGACAGTCCGGGCGCGGTTTCAGACCTTTTGCTCAAGGGGCTCAAGCAGGTGCTCAGGGCAAACGAATTCGATTTCAAGTATTTCATCGCTCCCATCAGGAATCTTTTGCCCAATCCCAACCCCGTGTCCCTCTACATCACCCAGTTCATTCTCGAAGAGGTCCAGAATGACCCTTCCGTCGTTGAGGTCTATGGCACCGACCTTGACATTTACAAGGTCGTCAACGACGTGATCACCAAGATCAACCTGAAGTTCGAAAGAGCCGAAGAAGAAATTACCCAGCAGCTTTCCCGAAGCAAATCCATATCCCCAGGCTCACGAGAGTACGACATCGCCCTCGACCAGGCCTTCCGGAAGAAGATGGGCGAACCCATCGACAAGTGAACATTGAACATTTGATGCGTTTGTAAAGAGCCCTGCGGTGTGAATCTGTCCTTTCGACCGCAGGGAGAAATCCTTTCTTTTCATCGGGCTGGTAATTCAAGATTTCTCGCTTCGCTCGAAAGGACATGAAAAAGGGACTTTTTACGAACGCATCTAGGTTGACGGTCTCGTAAGAAGTCAGAAAACGTCTTTTTCCGTCATTCCGGCGGAAGCCGGAATCCAGTGTTTCAGAAGAGTTAAGAAATGACTGGACCCCGTTTCTTGTCCGCCTCTGGCGGGTTCAACGGGGTGACGGCTTTTTACGAACGCATCAATTTTCGATGTTCAGCGTTCAACGTTCGATGTTCAACGTTCGATGTTCAACGTTCAATGTTCGACGTTCAACGTTCGATGTTGACAAACTCGCAAGAAGTCGAAAGAAGCCCTTTTGTGTCATTCCCGCGAATGAAGCCTGTCCCCGCGCAGGCGGGGAGCGGGAATCCAGTCTTTCCGCTGCTTTCTGGACTCCCGCCTCCGCGGGAGTGACGAGCTGAGTGACTTTTTACGAAGCCGTCAACCTTCGACGTTAGACGTTCGATGTTCGACGTTCAATTTTCAATGACTTGCCTTGCCATGTGTCTCTTTCCTCGAAGCGCTTGGCGATGAGATTCAGCGTTCTGGTTTTTTCCCTTACCCACAGGGGGGCCACGAGTTCAGCCGGCATGGGATCACCCGTGAGCCGCTGAATCACCGTTGTTTGGGGGAGCTGTTCCAGGAAATCGAGGAGCAATTCCACATATTCTTTCTGCTCCAGGCACTTGTACTCCCCACGCCCGTACAGCTCCGCCAAAGGAGTGCCTTTCACGACATAGAGCGTGTGGATCTTCACCCCCTCTATGGCGAGCCGTGCCAGGTGCCGGGCCGTTTCCATCATCTGTTCGCGGTCTTCCCCCGGAAGCCCCAGGATCACGTGAGCGCAAACGTTCAGCCCCTTGGCGTGCGCCTCGGCCGCCGCCCGGTCGAAACAGGCCACATCGTGTCCTCGGTTGAGGCGCCGGAGGGTCGAGTCGTGAGCGGACTGAAGCCCGAGTTCCAGCCACACGAGGAGCTTTTCCCGGTAAGCCGCCAGCACATCCAGGACCTCTTCCTCCACACAGTCCGGCCGCGTGCCTACGGAGAGGCCCACCATGCCCTCGTGCTTGAGAGCCCGGTCGTAGAGCGCCCGCAGTCGGGGAACCGGGGCGTACGTGTTCGTGAAAGACTGGAAATAGGCAATGAACCTGGAGGCGCCGTACTTTTTTCTGGCCCAGCTCATGCCCCGGAGAACCTGTTCATCAAGGGATTCGCCTCGGTCGGTCATGGCCCCGGTCCCGGATCCCCGGCGGTCGCAGTAGATGCAACCGCCCACTGAAATCGTCCCGTCCCGGTTAGGGCATGTGAATCCGGCGTCGAGAGGAATCTTTTGAACCCGCTCTCCGAAGATCTCCCTGAGATAGGAGTTGTAATCGCGGTATCGTTTCATCGCATTCAAACAAGTTCAAATCAAAAACCCTCATCACGAAAGCACGAAAACTGGAAAACACGAAAAAGGGCATGGGGGTTTAAATGACCCCTTCTTCTTTCGTGTTTTCGTCCCCCACCAAATTAACGGCGGGCAAGCCCTCCAGAGGCGGGCAAGTTTCGTGTTTTCGTGATAGGTTTTTATGGGTTTACCGGTCACTTCTTCCTGGCCATCACCGTTCGGTACCGGCGGCTGTAGTCCTGAATTCGCCGGTGCTCCGCGAACTGTCCCGTCTCCTCGATGATCCGGACGGCTTCAGGGGTCTGCTCCGGTCCCATCTCCATGAGAATCCAGCCTTCATGAACCAGGTAGCCTGCCGCTTCATCGAGGATCCGGTTGATGTCCTGCATGCCCTGCTCACGGCCGTCCAGAGCCGATCTCGGTTCATGGTCTCTGACCTCAGGGGACAGGGATTCAAAAGCCTCTGAAGAGACATAGGGCGGGTTGGACAGGATCATGTCGAACCGGGTGTCTGTGCCGGCAAAAGGGCTGAACCAGTCGCCGCATTTGAATTCGATTCGATCCTTCACGCCGTGCCTTTCTGCATTGTCCATGGCCACCCGCAGGGCTTCCGCCGAGAGGTCGGTGGCGCAAATCAAGGCCTTTTCGAACTCGCGCGCCAGCGCCACGGCCAGGGCACCGCACCCCGTGCCCAGGTCCAGGAGGCGGGCCCCCTCTCTTTGAAGACGGGGATCTTCCTTGCCCAGCAGGACCGCCTGCTCCAGGAGCACCTCGGTCTCAGGCCTGGGGATGAGGACCGCAGGGGTCACGAGGAACTCCATGGACCAGAACTCCTGAGTGCCTGTGATGTACTGGACGGGTTCTCGGCTCAAGCGCCGCCGGACAAGCGCACGATATCCTTCGATCTCTTGTTCGGTCAAAGGCTGGTCGTATTGGAGATACAGTTTGACGCGAGTGAGGCGGAGCTGATGGGCGAGCAGGATTTCGGCGCTCAGGCGTGGAGAATCGATCCCTTTTTGCTTCAGATAGTCCGCACTGACCTTCAGAAGCTCGCCGATGGTCCAGACCTTCACGCTGCCTTGAGAGCCTCAGCTTGAAAATGGGTGATGAGAGGATCGAGAATCAGGTCCAGGTTTCCCTGGAGGACGGTGTCCAGGCGGTACAAGGTGAGCCCGATTCGGTGATCCGTGATTCTGCTCTGTGGGAAATTGTAGGTTCTGATTTTTTCGCTTCGGTCGCCGGAGCCGACCATGCTTCTTCTCTCTTCCGTGATCTTGTCCTGCTGCTCCTTCATCTGGAGATCCAGCAGCCGCGACCTCAGGACCTTCATCGCCTTGGCTTTGTTCTTGTGCTGGGACTTCTCGTCCTGGCAGGTCACAACAAGGCCGGTGGGAAGGTGGGTGATGCGCACCGCCGACTCCGTCTTGTTGACGTGCTGGCCTCCGGGGCCGGAGGAACGGAACACGTCGATCCGGAGTTCTTCGGGGTTGATCACCACGTCCACGTCTTCAGCCTCGGGAAGCACGGCCACCGTCACCGCGGAGGTGTGGATTCTCCCCTGGGCCTCGGTCTCCGGAACCCTCTGCACACGATGGACGCCGCTCTCCCGCTTGAGGCGGCTGTACACCTTGTCGCCGGAGATGAGCACGATGATCTCCTTGAATCCCCCGATCCCTGTGGAGTGCTCGCTCATGATCTCGGTCTTCCACCCTCTGAGCTCCGCATACTTCGCGTACATCTTGAACAGGTCGGCGGCAAAGAGGCCGGCCTCTTCCCCTCCGGTGCCGGCCCTGATCTCCAGGATGATGTTTTTCTGGTCGTTCGGATCTTCGGGAAGGAGGAGCACTTTCAGGTCCCCTTCCGTTCGCTCCAGATCCGCCCTGAGAACATCCATTTCTTCCTTGGCCAGCTTGCGAATCTCGGCGTCCGGATCTTCCAGCAACGAGCGGTCCGCTTCCAGGCTTTGCCGGATGGTTTCGTATTTTCGATAGGCGTTGATGATCGGCGAGAGACTGCTGTGTTCCTTGAGATACTTCTGGTAGATCTTTTGATCCCGGATCACCTCGGGACGGGCGAGCTCCTTTTCAATCTCGTTGAACCGATCTTCGATTTCTTTGACTTTGCCCAGCATGTCTTTTTATCCCGTCACGCTTCAGCGCTTCCCATCCCTCGACCGCAGGGTGCAGCCCTTCAGAACTGCCCAGGATGAGGTAGGCAGTAAGAAGTGAGCCCTATGCAGCAAATCAAAACAAGCAGGAAGCAGGGAGTAACCCGCCCTGAGCCGAAAGCCGGGCCCGCCCCCGTCCGA
>JALOPA010000127.1 GCA_025454125.1 Thermodesulfobacteriota bacterium | reverse complement strand
CCGGAAGATCACCAGACTTTCCCTTTCGATTTCGCTCCGCCCTTTATTACTCCCCTGTCTTTCCCCTTTTTATCATTTTAGGCACTTTTGGCGCTTTAGGCACTTGCTACTTTCCAACCGGAAACAGCCAGGACCTGAAACGGTCGTCCTTGCCGGCGACAATGTCGTTCGTCAGGGTCATGAGCTTCTGAGCAACCGGCCCGGGGACCTTTTCGAGGATTCTGTTTTCTATCTGGCGAATGGGAAGCGCCTTCATGGGTGTGCCGGAAAAGAGAATCTCTTCCGCTTCGTAAAAAAGCTCCGGTCTCAGCCTCCCTTCAAATGTGGGGATGCCCGTGCTCTGGGCCGCCTGAAGAAGAGATTTCCGGGAGATGCTTGCAAGCACCGTCCCCAGACCTGCGGCCATCAGCACCCCGCCCTTCACGAGAAGAACGGACTCCGTCCCTCCCTCTGCAATGAACCCCTGCGTGTCCAGCATGACGGCATTGTCAAAACCCCGCTTTTTCGCTTCGCCCCTGGCCATCATGCCGTTGAGGTAGTTTGCGGCTGCTTTGGCTTCCACAGGCACTGTTTCAGGGTCGAGCTTTCGCCACTTGGAAATGCAGGCGCTCACTCCGCGTTCGACGGGAAACTGGAGTCCCCCCAAATCCTCCTTGGGGTCCACCACAAAAATCGAAAGGTCGAGCTTTTTCTGGGGCGGCAGAATCTCAAAGGCGATTTGGGAATAAAAGCAGATGATCTTGATGAAGCCTTGCCGGACACCGTTTCGGCGCACAGACTCCAGCACCGCTTCGTGGATGGATGCCTTGGTCCCCGGAAGTTCCATGTCCAGGAGTTCCGCGCTTCTGAAGAGCCGATCCATGTGCTCGTCGAGCCGGAAAACCGCTGTGCCCAGCGAGGTGTCATGAAGGCTCAGGACCTCAAAGATCGCAGAGCCGCGACCCACGGAGTGGCACATGAG
Source organism: Thermodesulfobacteriota bacterium (assembly GCA_025454125.1). The sequence continues at coordinate 5,333 of JALOPA010000127.1, read as the reverse complement.
ATGCACCTTGGCGTCATTCCAGGCCACAAATTCGCCGTTGAGATACACGATTCTGTTTTCGAGCATACAAAGCTCCTCCAGACAATAAAAGTTTTGCGGGAAGCCTTAAAGGCCCCTCTCCGTCATTCCGGCACACCCGCCAGAGGCGGACAAGAGCCCGAATCCAGGTTATTGATGCGGCTGCAGGAAACCTGGACTCCGGTTTTCACCGGAGTGACGAGCCGTTAAGAAAGCATCAGTCTATGAAAAAACAACAAATAATGGCAACATCTTTGAAGCTGGACTATATGGCAACGGGCAAAAGGCGTCAAGGCACAAACAAGAGGCAAGCTCCCTTTTCCCTTGATAAAGGTCAGAGTTTCATGGTATTTGAGATGCTTTGTGGTGGGTTTCTCTGCTATGTTTTGGCCGGGATCTCTCTGTTGGGATCCCTTGAAAGGCAACACATAACAAGAAAGGGGGAACACGGAATGAAGGCTTTGAGATTGGTTGTAGCGGTTCTGTTGCTCCTTGGGACAGCCGGCGCGGCTGTCGCGGGGACCCTGGATGAAGTCAAGGCAAGAGGCCAGCTGATTGTCGGCGTGAACGGCCAGGTTTTCGGATTCGGCATGCCTGACGACAAGGGCGTCTGGAAGGGCCTGGACGTGGACACTGCGAAGGCGATTGCCGCGGCGGTCTTGGGGGATGCCAACAAGGTCAAGTACGTGGCGGTCACGGCGGTCCAGCGGCTGCCGGCGCTTCAGTCCAAAGAGATCGACGTGCTTTGCCGAAACACCACGGCGACTCTAACAAGAGAAACAACGAACGGATTGAACTTTGTTCACGTCAACTATTACGACGGCCAGGGATTCATGGTGAACAAGAAGCTGAACCTCAAGAGCGCAAAACAGCTTGGCGGCGCCACCGTGTGCGTTCTTCCCGGAACCACCACGGAGATGAACGCGGCCGACTATTTCCGGAAGAACGGCATGACCTGGAAACCGGTGGTCATTGAGCAGAACGTGGAGCTGAACAAAGCCTTCTTTGCAGGCCGTTGCGACTCGCTGACCTCAGACGTGTCCCAGCTGGCCGCTCACCGCTCTGTGGCCCCGAACCCTGATGACTATGTCATTCTGCCCGAGATCATTTCCAAAGAGCCGCTGGCTCCTGTGGTCCGCCACGGCGACGACCAGTGGTATGACATCGTCAACTGGACCGTCATGGCCATGATCGAGGCGGAGGAAATGGGAATCACGTCCCAGAACGTGGACGAGATGCTGAAGAGCACGGACCCCAACATTCAGCGCCTTCTGGGTGTGACCCCTGGCATGGGCAAGGCCCTCGGCCTGGACGAGAAATGGGCCTACAACATCATCAAGCAGGTGGGGAACTACGGCGAAGTGTTTGAGCGCAACGTGGGCAAGAGCACTCCTCTCAAATTGGAGCGGGGCTTGAACGAACTCTGGACCAAGGGCGGACTCATGTACGCTCTTCCGGTCCGATAAAGAAGCTGCTCGGGTGCCCCTCTGCAGGGGCACCCGAAATCGTTTTCAATCCACCCCTCGCTCCGGTTGAGAAAATGACAAGCCCCAAGGTTCACTCCGCTGCAGAAAAAGTTCCTTTCTGGCTTGATCCTAAGAAAAGGGCCATCATTTTCCAGCTCCTCTCCATTGCTCTCGTGGGAATGATCGCCTGGTACCTGGTCTCGAACACCGTCGTCAACCTCAAGAAGCAATCCATTGCCACGGGATTCGGATTCCTCAACAAAGAGGCAGCGTTTGAAATCGGGGAGTCCTTGATTCCCTATTCCGCCGCCAACACCTACACCCGCGCTTTGATCGTGGGCGCCCTCAACACCATCAAGGTCGCCTTTGTGGGCATTGTGGTCACCCTAATTCTGGGCACGGTCATCGGCGTGGCAAGGCTCTCCACCAACTGGCTCGTGGCAAAGCTCTCCGCTATCTACATCGAGGTCATGCAGGACCTCCCCGTCCTTCTCCAGCTCGTGTTCTGGTATGCGATTTTCTACGAGAGTCTGCCTTCGCCCAGGGAGGCCCTTTGCCCTGGAGCGGGCATCTACCTTTGCAACCGCGGTGTGGCGTTCACCATTCCCGAGGCCCATCCGGCGCATCTCTACATGGTGATCGCCTTTGTCCTCGGGTGCGTGGCCGCCTATTTCATACGGCGATGGGCAAGGCAGAGACAAGAGAGGACCGGCCAGTATTTCCCGGTCTTCCGTGTGTCCCTGGCTCTGATGATAGGTCTTCCTCTCCTCGTGTGGCTTGCGGCGGGCTCTCCCATGAAAATGGATGCCCCGAAGCTCACGGGCTTCAATTTCGAGGGAGGCCTTACGGTCAGCCCTGAGTTTATGGCGCTATTGCTCGGCCTCGTTTTGTACACATCCGCTTTCGTCGCCGAGGTTGTCCGTGCAGGAATCCAGTCGGTCAGCAAGGGCCAGAGAGAGGCGGCCATGTCCATCGGCCTCAGGCCGACGATGGTTCTCAACCTGGTCATCCTGCCTCAAGCGTTGAGGGTCATTGTTCCGCCCCTGACGAGTCAGATGCTCAATTTGACAAAAAACAGCTCTCTCGCTGTGGCCATAGGATATCCGGATTTCGTTTCAGTCGCCAATACCACCATCAACCAGACAGGCCAATCCATTGAAGGCGTTGCCCTCATCATGGCGGTTTATCTTGTCTTCAGCCTTTCGACCTCCGCCTTCATGAACTGGTACAACAAACGGGTGGCATTGGTGGAAAGATAGGAAAACAGGTACAAGGTGCAAGGTTCAAGGTGCAAGGCATAAGCGAAAAAGAAAAAGAAGAGATGGAAACACTGACCAAAACCATAGACGCTCAGGAGATCAAACCGCCGGTGACCAGCGTCGGCGTGATCGGATGGATCAGGGCGAATCTCTTCAACAGCGTCTTCAACTCCATCCTCACCGTCGTCACCCTCTTCTTGCTCTGGAAAACCCTGCCCCCCCTTGTCCAGTGGGCCTTCATCGACAGCGTCTGGATGACCAGCAGCCAGGCGTGCAAACAGGCTGCCGGCGCCTGCTGGTCCATCGTCACGTCCAACTTCCGCTTTATTCTCTTCGGGTTTTATCCCCAGGAACTCCAGTGGCGTCCTCTCGTGGCCATGCTCATCCTTTTCGGGCTTCTCTATTACAGCAGAAACAGGGATCACTGGAAAAAGTCCCTGGGCTATGCGTGGATCATCGGGCTGGTGTTGATGGGCGTGCTAATGACGGGGGGCATTTTCGGGCTTCGGCACGTCGAAAGCACTCAATGGAGCGGCCTGCCCCTCACGCTTCTTCTGGCCGTGTTCGGCCTGACCGCCGCCTATCCTCTGGGGGTGATTCTGGCCCTCGGCCGGCGTTCGAAAATGCCTGCCGTCAAAGTCATGTCGATCCTCTACATCGAGCTCATCCGAGGCGTTCCCTTGATCAGCCTCCTCTTCATGTCTTCCATCATCTTTCCTCTGTTCCTGCCTGAAGGGGTTACGTTCAACAAAATTTTGCGAGCGCAGGTGGCCATCATTCTTTTCACCGCGGCTTACATTGCAGAGGTGGTGCGCGGCGGTTTGCAGGGGATCTCCAGGGGCCAGTATGAGGCAGCCGAGTCCTTGGGCTTGAACTATTACCTGACCATGCGATTGATCATTCTTCCCCAGGCACTGAAGATCGTCATCCCGCCTTCGGTGAGTATTCTTATTTCTGCATTTAAAGACACCTCTCTGGTGGTGATCATTGCGCTGTTTGATATCCTGCGCACTACCCAGACCGTGCTGTCCAACCCCGAGTGGATGGGATTCAGCCGCGAAGCCTACGTCTTCATCGGCCTGCTTTATTTCCTGGGCTGTTTCTCCATGTCCAACTACAGCCGGAAGCTGGAAAAGGAGCTGTCCACAGGAAGATGAAACGGTGGAATATTGGAATGATGGAAGAATGGAATAAAGAAAGAAGCCGGAGTAATGGGGTAGTGGAGTAATGGAGCGATGCGGCAACGACAGAGGAAGGAAATATTGGCGGCTTCGGGAAATGTCCTCTGAGTCGTCACCCCGGCGAAAGCCGGGGTCCAGGAGTCCTTGAAAAAACTGGATTCCGGCTTTCGCCGGAATGACAAAAAAGCGATTCTTTAACTTCTTAAATATTCGATTTGGTTTTTGCCAATACTCCATGATTTTGCACGAGGCCTTTATGAACACAGAAACCACAAACGAAGCCATTGCCGCTCCCGCGCAGGAATCCATGATCGAAATCACGGATCTGCACAAGTGGTTCGGCGAGTTCCACGTTCTCCAGGGCATCAATCTGACGGTTCAGAAACAGGAGCGCATCGTGGTGTGCGGGCCTTCAGGCTCGGGCAAATCCACGCTCATTCGCTGCATCAACCGCCTGGAGGAGCACCAGAAAGGCCGGATCGTGGTGGACGGCATCGAACTCACCAACAACATCAAGAACATCGAAAAGATCCGTGCCGAGGTGGGCATGGTGTTCCAGCACTTCAACCTTTTCCCTCATCTCACGATCCTCGACAACCTGACCTTGGGTCCTCTGTGGGTTCGAAAGGTCCCCAAGAAGCAGGCCGAAGAGGCGGCCATGCATTACCTGGAAAAGGTGCACATTGCCGAGCAGGCGAAGAAGTATCCCGGCCAGCTCTCCGGCGGCCAGCAGCAGCGCGTGGCCATTGCCCGGAGTCTCTGCATGAACCCCAAGGTCATGCTCTTTGACGAGCCCACCTCCGCGCTGGACCCTGAGATGATCAAAGAGGTACTCGACGTCATGATCGATCTGGCCAAGGAAGGCATGACCATGATCGTGGTGACCCACGAGATGGGCTTTGCCAAGAGCGTGGCCCACCGCGTGCTCTTCATGGATTACGGGAAGATTGTGGAAGGAAACACGCCGGAAGAGTTCTTCAGCCACCCGGAGCATGAGAGAACCAAGCTCTTCCTGAGCCAGATCCTGCACTGATGCAGCAGCTGTTTTTCAGTAAGCTGCTAATAGCGCCGGTACAGCCACTCTCCCAGAGGAATCAGGACTGCTGCTGTCGCAACTCCGGCAAACACGTCCACCGCATAATGATACCGGCAGTAAACCGTTGCAAAACTCAAGGCGATCGTGGCAGTCAGGATCAGGTATCTGGCCCTTGGCAGAAGTCGCCACGCAAAAAAGCACACACACAGTGCCGCGGCCACATGACTGCTGGGGAATGCACCCCCTCCTGACTCGAAGTGGCCGTACAAGAATTTCATGACATGAAAGAAAGGCCCTGAGGTGACCGAAGCCGGGAACTCAAGGGGATAGTAGGGAAGACTCTGCTGATTCACGTACCTTGGAATCTCCATGA
>JALOPA010000126.1 GCA_025454125.1 Thermodesulfobacteriota bacterium | reverse complement strand
CGCAGTCCATACCATCTTAGATAAAAATATAGCAGATTAGAGCGTCTGTCAAAGGTAGCTTTGACAGTACCCAGCCGGCAAGCAGGAAAAGGCCGCTGCCGTGGATTCGGAGCCGTTTACTGTAAGATATCGATGTGCTAGCATTCCAGCAGGTTGCTGGAAAACAATCCTTCCGTCACTCCCGCCTCCGCCTTCGCGGGGGTAAACTCCGGCGGGAGTCCAGAAGAGCCAGGAAAAACTGGATTCCCGCCTCCGCGGGAATGACACCAAAGGCCCAAGAGCCGGGTTTTTCGGCGGCCTGCTGGGTGCAATGGGAACGGGATCAAAGACTCTTTCAAGGATGATGGGGAGGCGGCATTGAACTCTTCCGAACTGGATTCAATCCTGAAAAGGGCCACTGTGCCGGAGCATTCGGCTTTGTTCATGCAGTCCATGTCCGGCGGGGAACCGTTTACCATAGGCCCATACCTCTTTTTCACGGCAGAGGACTGGCTGATCGCTGTTGGATTTCCCCTTTCCGGCGAAACCGGCGGCAAGGGATTTGATGAAGCCCTTGAGGAAGCGGTGCGTATTTCCAGGGCCAGGACATGCTGGGCCATCGCCCCCTCGCTGCCTGATCGGCTGAAGCCCTATTGCCGTGACCGGGATCACTACTACGTTCTTCCTGCTAAGGCCAAGGTGTCCGGACGGCTGGAGCGGCTGGCGGAAAAAACAGCGAGGATCCTGAGGGTGGAGGAAGGGAGCACCTTCACCGCAGCGCACCGGCGCCTTTGGGCTGAGTTTGTGGGCCGGGTGGCGCTGCCTGCGAATGTGCGCGAGCTCTTTGCAAAGACCGAGACCGTTCTCCCAAAAGCTCCGGGACTCATCCTGCTCAATGCATGGGATCCGAACGGTCACCTGGCGGCCTGCCTGCTGCTGGACACGGCTCCTCACGGTTTCCTGACCTATCTGATCGGCGCCCACTCCCGCACGCACTGCACCCCCTACGCCTCTGATTTACTGTTCCGTGAGATGATCCGGATCGCGAGTGAGCAGGGCAAGACGTTCATTCATTTGGGCCTCGGCGTCAATGAAGGCATCCGCCGCTTCAAGACCAAATGGGGCGGAGTTCCCTCCTTACCCTACGAGATGGCTTCCTGGGAGGAAAAGGAGACCGTCCGATCCGGTGTGACCGATCTGATGAAAGCATTGGCCGCCTCACGGGGGGCGTCCATGTCCAAGAGGGAGTTCCTGGCCAGCCTTCCCCGGCAGCGGCGCTTCGCCATGCTCTGGGAGCTCGAAAAAGAGGGGCGCAGGTCCTGGATCGGCGGTACGGCGCACTTCTTCTGCTACAGCTTCGAGTCCTCGTTCCGCGATCTCTTTGATCGGGTGGACACGGTGATCTTCGAGGGGCCCTTGGATCAGGCGAGCCTCGACCAGGTCTCAGAGATCGGCCGCAGCCCAGAACCGGGAAGCACCCGTCTTATCGGTGCCCTCACCGCCGAAGACCTTCGCCGGCTGGAGCGGGTGGTGGTCGGACCGAGGGGCTTCTGGCCTCGGGTGCTGGGCTTTCAACGGCCGGATCCTCCGGATGTGCGTTGCTTTCTCTCAGAAACCCGCCCATGGATGGCATTTTTCTCTCTCTGGACCAGCTATCTGAAGCGCCACGGGTGGGACCAGTCCGTGGATTTGGAGGCCTGGCATCTGGCCCATGACATGGGAAAGACCGTGGCCGGTATGGAGACCATTGCGGAACAGATCGAAACCCTGGAGAGCATTCCCCTCTCGCGGATCGTGCGATTCTTCCGCCTCTGTGAGCGGTGGGGCGGGTACATCAAGCGCAACGAGCGCGCCTATCTCAAGGGGAATCTGAACGGAATGATGGGAACCAGCACCGAATTCCCCACGCGCACCGAGCACGTGATTCGCCGCCGCGACGCGCTCTTTCTCGAACGCATGACGCCGTTCTTGGAGGAGGGCCGATGTGCCGTCTTTGTCGGCGCAGCCCACCTGCTCAATCTTTTGCCCATGATCGAGGGTGCGGGCTTCAAGGTCAGGAGGGGCCGATGATTGTGCCCGGACAGTTTGCGGGAGTCACGGCTCAGGCCCGGATCCCCGAGCAGGTGATCCCTTATGTCCTCGCCGTGTCCGATCTGAAGCCCCTGATCCTGGGGCCTTGCGTGGGCTTTGAAACAGAAGGGGACGTGGTGCTTGTGGGTTACCCGCTTCGCGACCCCAGAGACACAGGGGGAATGGCGGAAGCGGTCGGCCTGGCCCTGCGCCTTCCCGGCCTCCGCCGAATCACGGTTCTGGGTCCGGCCCGTCCGCCCCAGGCGCCTGAGAGGGCTGCAATCGAGGAGGACTGCTACTATTCTCTCCCGGTTCCGGCTCCGGCGCCGGGCCAGAAAACGAGGAACCTGCTCCGCCGTGCCGAACGGGAGCTCACGGTGGATCGCGGGGGCTCCTGGCGGGAGGATCACGAGGCCCTTGTCCAGCGGTATCTGAACGAGAGGCCCCTTGCAGCCGGCACCCGACAGATTTTCAAAAACCTTCCCCGCTACCTGACCGAGTCCTCGAGCAGCGTGCTGTTCTCCGCTCGCCTGGCGAACGGCCGATTGGCCGCTTTCTCTGTCGGGGAGTACGCGAGCTTGAGCACGGCCTTTTACATGTTTTCCTTCAGGGATCCCGGAACAGCCCCGCCGGGGGCGACAGACCTTCTTCTCGCACAGATTCTGGAAGAGGCAAGCCGACGCGGGCACACGGTGGTGAACCTGGGGTTGTCGGTGAACCAAGGGATCGGCTTTTTCAAGCGCAAGTGGGGGGCTGAGCCTTTCCTGCCCTATGTGCAGTCCACCTGGGAGACTGCCTCACCGGGAATTGCCACGGCCCTGGCCGGCCTCTTCAGGCGCAGGCCCTGAAAAGGTCATCTGAATGGTAAAAGCTTGGAGTACGTTCAAATCGTTTCATCTTTTCCCACTATCTCATCCAGTATCTTCCGAATCTCCTCTTCAGACAACACCCGCTTCTCCAGAGCTACTTCACGGATCGTCTTTTTCTTTTCATAAGCCTCTTTGGCCAGGGAAGCGGCCCTGTCATAACCGAGGAGAGGAACAAAAGCCGTTGCGAGAGCCAGGCTCTGCTCCAGGTTCGAAGCGCATTTCTCCACGTTGGCTTCTATTCCTCTGATGCACTTCTCAGCCAGCGCCCGTGCAGCCTCGGCAAGCAACCGGATGGACTGAATCAGAGCGTACGCCATGAGAGGGAGCATGACATTGAGCTCGAAATTCCCGGTCTGCCCTCCCTGGGTGATGGCAGCGTCATTGCCGATCACCTGGGCCGATACCTGAAGAACCATTTCGGGAATGACAGGGTTGACTTTGCCCGGCATGATCGATGAGCCGGGCTGGAGAGATGGGATGGTGATCTCTCCGATTCCGCAGCGAGGGCCTGAGGCCAGCCACCGCACATCGTTTGCGATCTTGGTGAGGCTCACGGCAATGGTCTTCAGAATTCCGCTGGTTTCCACAACAGCGTCCTGAGCCGCCTGGGCTTCGAAATGGTTCTTTGCTTCTTGGAAGGCAAGCCCGGTCTCTCGCGAAATCGCGGCGACAACTCTCGCAGCGAACTCAGGATGGGTGTTGAGCCCGTTCCCCACAGCGGTCCCACCCAGGGCCAGTTCCGAGAGCCTTTTCTCGACGCCCTGCAAACGTTCGACTCCCAGCTCAACCTGCCTTGCATATCCGCTGAACTCCTGGCCCAAAGTCATGGGAACCGCATCCTGGAGATGCGTTCGGCCGATCTTCCTGACGCCTCGAAAGGCTTCGCTCTTCTTTTCCAGCTCCTTGTGGAGCACGTCCAAAGCAGGGAGAAGCAGAGTCTTGATTTCAAGGAGTGCGGCGATATGAATCGCCGAGGGGATCACGTCGTTGCTCGACTGGCCCAGGTTCACGTGATCGTTGGGGTGAACAGGGAATTTACCCCCCCTCTTTCCTGTGAGGAGTTCGTTGGCCCTGCCCGCGACCACCTCGTTGACATTCATGTTGGTCGACGTGCCTGACCCTGTCTGAAACACATCGACCACGAACTGGTCCGCGAGCTTGCCTTCCAGCACTTCCGTGGCCGCGGTCACAATGCTTTGAGCCAGGCCGGCATCGAGAAGCCCGAGTTCTTTGTTCACCTGCGCTGCATGTTGTTTGATCAGAGCAATGGCTTGAATGAAGCAGGCCGGCAAACGCAGGGTGCTGACTGTGAAGTTCTCCTTGGCCCTCTGGGTCTGTGCGCCGTAATAGGCGCCTTCCGGCACCTGTACCTCCCCCATGCTGTCCTGCTCGATGCGATACTTCATGGAAATATCCTTTCACCGCAGAGAGTATTGGGACACAGATCAACACGGATTTAATGGATCATAAACAAAGATCAGCGTTTATCTGTGCAAATCCGTGTCCGCTATCTTTGTTTCCCCTGCGTTTCTTGCGCCCCCTTCGGTGAATCACTTCCTCTCTTCCGCTGGAGAGTATTCGCACCCCATGAGCCCGCAGTACTGCCCCACGTACTCGGCCTGGGGCCGGTAAAGGGCCGGTTTTTCCTGGGCCTCTGCGAACTTCTCCTCGATGATGTGGCTGCACCACCCCGCGGTTCTGGAGATGGCAAAAATCGGCGTCATCAGGTCTCTGGGAATGCCCATCATGTGGTAGACCGGCGCGCTGAAGAAATCCACGTTGGGCTGGATCTCCGTCTTTCCTCTCTTCTTGAACTCTTCCAAACCCACGGCTTCGATCTGGGTGGACAGCTCGTGCCACCGGCTCTGTCCTGTCTTTTTGCCTATGCGGTACGACATGTCTTTGAGAAACCTGGCCCTGGGGTCCATGGTCTTGTAAACCGCGTGGCCCATACCCATGATCCGGTCTCCCTTGTCCAGCCTGGACTTCACCCACCTGGGGATGTCTTTCTCGAACTCCAGTTCCAGGAGCATCTTCATGACCTCGGCATTGGCGCCCCCGTGCAGGCTTCCGGACAAGGCACCGATCCCTGCCGCGATCCCGGCGTACATATGAGCCCGGGTGGACACCACCTCCCGGCAGGCGAAAGTGGATGCGTTGAAGGTGTGGTCGGCATGGAGGATGAGGCACACATCCAGGTCCCTCGCCGTTTCCCCATCCGGTCTTTTACCGTGAAGGAGCCAGAGAAAATTCGCCGCATGGGAGAGAGAGGGGTCTGACGCGAGGGGCTCCAAACCGTTCCGGATCCGATGCCATGCCGCGACCACGACCGCTGTCCGGGCGATCAATCGGATCGCCATTCGAACATTGGCCTCCCTGCTCTCCTCGGCAAGTTCCGGATCCGCCATGGCGAGCACAGGCACACTGGCCTGGAGAACATCCATGGGCTTCGCCCCTTTGGGCCACTCCTTCATGCACGCATAGACATAGGCGGGGACCTCCCTTGCAGCGGTCACCTCCTTTTCGAATTTCTGGAGTTCTTCCGGCGTCGGGAGAGAGCCATTGAGAAGAAGGTATGCGACTTCCATGAAGTTTGACCGCTCAGCGAGCTCTTCGATCCGATAGCCCCGATAGATCAGCACGCCTTTGTCCGCATCGATGAAGCTGATCTTGGTGTCGGCGACCGTGATTCCCCGCAATCCCGTGTTTTTTACGCTAACCAATTGGGCCATAAAAACCTCCTGGCGACCCTTCACAGGTCATTGGACCAATAATGGATGGTATTCTTGAGAAAAGCTACTCTGCTCCGGCCGGCAGCGCGTTGCTTGTAGCATGTTGCAGGTGGCCTGTTGCAGGTTGCAAGTGGCACGTCGAAAAACCAAAAGGCTTTTCTTGATCCTTTTGCAACTCCCAACCAGCAACATGCGACCCGCAGCAAGCGGCGAGCGAGCTGAGACTTCCAACCTGCCACCTGCAACCAGCAACCTGCTGCGTGCTACTTCCCTCGTGCTAGGCTTCTGAAATAACCCGATCATTGCTTCTTTGCCCTCTCCAACTCATCTTTCACCGCATTCAACGTCCCGCCGGCCACCAGGTGCTTGCGCTGCCTTTCCGAGACATCGAGGATCGTGATCACGCGATGGCCGTTGACTTCCACAGGGATCTCCTTTTCCCCCTTTTCAATCCGCTCGCGCACTCCTGGGAGCGTGACATGCGATCCTTTGCCGAACAGGTCGTAGTCTTTCGGATCCTTTCGGATCTTTGAGCACCAGGGGCAGAATCCCGAAGTTGCAGAGATTGGCTTTGTGAATCCTCGCAAAGCTCTTGGCGATCTTTGCGCGCACCCCCAGGTAGCGGGGCGCCAGTGCCGCGTGCTCCCGGCTTGAACCCTGTCCGTAGTTTTCCCCTCCCACGACGACAACGACGCTCCCTGCCTCCCGGCTCGCTTCATAAAACTTGGGATCGATCTGATAGAAGACGAACTCGCTGATCGCCTCGATGTTGGAGCGAAGAGGGAGCACCTTGCTCCCTGCGGGCATGATGGTGTCCGTGGAAATATTGTCTCCCACCTTGATCACCACGTCTCCCTCGAGCGTCTCCGGAAGAGGATCCATCCTGGGCAGAGGTTTGATGTTGGGGCCTCTTACGACTTCGGTTTTTCGGAGATTTTCCGATGGCGCAATAATGGAGTCCTTGTCCACGATATAGCGTTTTGGATCCGTGATTCTCGGGTATTTCATTTCTTTGCCCAAATCGCGAGGATCGGTGATCACGCCTTTCAGAGCAGCCGCGGCTCCGGTTTCCGGAGAACAGAGATACACGCGATCATCCTTGGTGCCGGAGCGGCCGGGGAAATTGCGCGGAAAGGTACGAAGGCTCACCTGCCCTGTGCCCGGAGCCTGTCCCATGCCGATGCACCCCAGGCACCCGGACTGATGGATGCGTGCTCCGCCACGCAGCAGCAGGACAAGCCCGCCTTCACTCGCCACATTCTCAAGGACCTGATTGCTTCCCGGATTGATGGAAAGGGAAACGTCCGGGTGACGACGCCTGCCTTCCAGAATCTTGGCCACCACCATGAGGTCCCGGAAGGAAGAATTCACGCTGCTCCCGATGATCACCTGGTC
>JALOPA010000125.1 GCA_025454125.1 Thermodesulfobacteriota bacterium | reverse complement strand
CCCAGACGTTGCCGGCATCAAAAAACAGTACCCGAAGGAAAAGCAATAGGTTGGCAAGAAGATACAATAGTTCAGAATCGAACCGATGGAACCAATCGAAATTTTTTCGTCAGTTTTGATTCAACTGTCCTGATTCCCGGTGAATATTATATCAGTGTATGGAATCTCGATGCAGGGCCTGATGAGGAAGTATTACTCAATCGGACTTCATTTCCTTTCACTATATCCCTTATACCCACGCAGTCGGGAATACCGCTGCTTACGATTTTTTCTCTTCGCTCCGGACCTCAATGGCGATGTCCGGGCACCTCAGCTCGCAAAGCGTGCACGCATTGCACTTCTCCGGGTGTTTCACCACGGCCTTATCATGGTCGTCCAGTTCCAGGACCTCTTTGGGACAAAAGGCGACGCAGATCCCGCAGCCTTTGCAGAAGTCCCGGTTGATTTCAATCACCGGCTTCTTTTCTTTTTTCGATTTCTTTTCCACAGCTCAGCCACCTTTTCTTGCTGTTCGCTCTTCGCTCCTCTGTCTTCGCGTCCCTCGTGACTCATCCTTTATGCGCCTCTGGCGCACTTGTCACTTTTCTTCTGCTACTGCCCGGGCGCAGAACTCACCGCCTCGACGGTGAACTCGCTGAGATTTTCCGGGAGCTCTTCAAAAACGATCATGAACGGGACGGAAGCCTGCGCCTTGACGTTCACGTTGGCGTCCCCTTTGCCTGTCCGATTGGACAAGCCCTGGTTGATCTGCTCAACGGTCATGTCTTTGAGTTCGTTTTCCGTGAAGAGGTTCCCGGCAAAGGCCAGCTTCTGTTTCACCGGAGCTCCTTTTTCGTCAAGAAGAGTCCCTTTGACGCGAATGAAGCTTCTGCTTCCCGGGTAGCTGTTGGACACCAATCCCTGGATACAGAAAAGGTTCCCTGCCTTGCTGGACTGGCAGAACTTCCCGGACACGTTCTTAAAGGACAGCCTTCGCACCCCCGGGTCCTTCACGTCGGGTTTGCCCCCGATCCCCAAGGTCGAAGTCAAGGATTCAGGAACCAGTTCAGGTGCGAAGTAAAGGAGGGCTGCGGCTCCGCCGGTGAGTAGCAGGACCACGATCAGAACAATCATCATAAACCTCCCCAGCCCCCCTTTCTTTCTCTTCTTCACCACGGTCTTTTCAGGTTTCGGCGGTGTTTCGGAGATTTTCGCCACTTCCCGCTGCAAGGTAGAGGAGGGAGCCTCTTGAGCCGGCGGCTCCGGTCTTGTGCTTTCCTCAAAATCGAACCTCAGATCCTCTTCCTCTTCTTCGGGAATCTGGTCAGGGGATATGGTTTCTATCTTCCTGGTTTCGGATTCTTCCTGCAGCGCCTTGGCCAGCTCTGCTTCAAAAGTATCTTCCAGAAGAGGCTCAGGGGCCTGTTCCTCCAGGGTCGGATGGGTGTCCAGAGTGACCGTCTCTCCCAGGCTCTGATCCACAACCTTGGGTTTCCCATCTGCAGCCGGGGTCACTCCCCTCGGATACGCCCTGAACACGTTCTTACAGAGGGAGCATCTGACCTTGGAGCCTTCTTCTCTCAGAAGACCCTCATCGAGTTTGAACTTCGACCCGCACTGCTTGCACTCAATGATCATCGCCATCCTCCTGTCTCCGATCAGGCGCCACAGCTAGAGCCTGCCGACCAGCTCCCTGCTCTGCGCTCTACGCTCTGACCATACGACCGCCGACCGCTGTGAAACGACCGCCGCGAACCCTTTCCATTATTCCAGTATTCCTGCTTTTATTCTGTCTCCCGTCTTCTCTCTTCTGTCTACTTGTGTCTTCTCTTTTTTGACTTTAGGCACTTTAGCGCACTTTAGACACTTTAGGCACTTCTTCTGCGCTATTCAATCACACAGATGTCCGGCAGGTACCGGAACTGCTCCGCATAGTCCAGTCCATACCCCACGAGAAATCCTTCCTGGACCTTGAAACCGCAGTAGTCGATCTCAACCTCTTGTTCCCGGCGCTCGGTTTTGTCGATGAGGGCACAGATCTTCACGCTTGCGGGTTCCCTGCCCTTGAGGTTCTTGACCAGGGAGTTCAAGGTCAAACCGGTGTCTACAATGTCTTCGACGATGATGATGTCCTGACCCTGCACCGGGATTTCCACGTCCTTCACCAGCCGGATCTTCCCGCTGGAAGCTTTCCCCGATCCATAGCTAGAGGCCCGAATGAAGTCAATTTTGGAAGGAATACTCAGAGACATGACCAGTTCCGCAAAAAAGAAAACCACCCCGTTGAGGATGCCGATCAGAATGGGTTCTTTACCCGCATAATCTGATGAAATCTGCCGGGCCAGGTCTTTCACTTTGAGCTGGATCTCGTGCCTCGGTATGAGGACTCTTTTTTCCATGTTCCAAAATCCCAATTTCAATTTCCTGCTGTTCAGACAATATTTAATATACCCCCTGATGTCAACAGGATAAGTCCCTCCTCACCTAATGCAGGCCTATGGCCGCAACCAAAGCCTGCTTGCGCCCAGGACGGGGGGGTGAGGTCTCTTAAGAGACCTCACCCCCCCGTCCCGGGCGCATAAGATCTATGCCTCATGCACAGAAGTTTCCGTTCAAGAATCTAACCAGCGCCTTCACCGGTTTCGGTCTTTTCAAGAAAGGGCAGCTTGTCCTTCTTCCTGTATGCAAGGGCGGTGCAGGACGCGATGAGGGCCTTGTGTTCATCCGTCACTTTGATTTCATAGGTGGCGGTCTTGGCGGAACGATGAATCTCCACGGATTCAGCCCGAAGGATGCTGTTCCGCTCCGGAGGCCGGTGGTACGTCACGGTCATGCTGAGGGCAACGGCAACAGTCCCGTGAGCGTTGCAGGAGACCTCGAACGCTTCGTCGATGAGCGAAAAGATGGCCCCGCCGTGAGTCATGCCGAAGATGTTCGCTGAGTCCTCTTGCGGCTCCATCTCCACCAGCGCGTAACCCGGTTCAGCCTTAATGAGCCGCAGGCCCATCTTCCCGGCAAAAGGCTCTTTTCTCACCTGCCTCTCAATAGACTCGACGATTGCATCGGCCATGCCTCACCCTCCTTTAACCGTCTAGCTCTTTGAAATGGATGGCTCTAGCCATGGGGGTCCCTCTAAAAACAGAAAACGAAGGGTGTGCGGGAAAGACTCTGCAGATCAGGGGCAGCGACGGCGGGCGGCGGGCTTTCACCGGCACCTGCCAGTTGGGGATGACGTGGCGAGTCGCCCGGTGGCCTTCCGCCCGCCTCACCCATCGCCCAAAGCCGGCCACTGAGGTGTGGCGTCTTCGTTGTTCTGTTTTTAGAGGGACTCCCATGGCCTTTATGCGCCTCTGGCGCGTTTTTCTGTGTTTATTTCAAAGAGCTGAACGGTTACACCCTCCTTCTAGGATCCTTACGGGGATGTTGTGAATTAGCAGGAGTTTTTCAGTAACTTGTTATTGTTACCAGACTGGATACCAGGAATCAACTCCTGACCGGACGCGGGAGAAAAGAAAAAGGGAAGGAAGCGTTTGACACCCCGGGTGCTTTCCTTGATAATGGAAACTCTCTTTGTTCGCAACGGTCTGCACGGGATGGATTTCACCGGGCAAAAGAGGCGCCTCACTTATGGATCTTCTTGAAAGAGTGTTCAAAAGGAACGACGACATCGTCTTCAGAAAAATCGGTGATGAGTCCCTCCTCGTGCCCATCCGGCAAGGCGTCGGTGATCTGGAGAGCATTTACACTCTAAATGAAACGGCCGCCCGCATCTGGGAACTGCTGGATGGGACAGCCACGGGCAAGGAGATCCGAAACAAAATCACTGAAGAATTCGATGTCACACCGGAAGAAGCTGACAAGGACCTTATCCAGCTTCTTGAGGAACTGGCCGGGATCAAGGCGATCATCGAGGAGTGATTTGAAAGGTTCCCTGTTGTGACCGAAGGAGAACGGCAAGAGGGCAATACCCTGGAGATCGCAGGAATCCGGGTTTCTTGGGTCCGCGATCCCGATTCAGACATAGAGGTGGAACCTCCCTTTCCATCAACCCCGCCCTCGGATGTCACTCTCCGCATTCGGAATGATCCGCCTCCCCCCTTTCCCAAAAAGGTGAAGAGCTTTGACTCAGAACACACATGGGCTCTTTTTCACAGCGGGGACCGACTTGTCCTTCAGAACGCCAGGCTTCGGTCAGAGACCCGCCCCAGTCGAATGCTCATCCTTGCTCCTGACCTGAAATCAGGCGATCTTCACATGACCGGGAACACGCCTCAGGAAGCTGACCCCGTGGGTTATCCTTTGAACCAGGTTTTGTGGATTCTCTTGCTTGCTCGGGGAAAAGGGCTCCTGTTCCATGCTTGTGGGATCGATGATGACGGGAGGGGATACCTGTTCCTGGGAAATTCCGGGGACGGCAAATCCACGACGGCCAAGCTTTTCTTTGATCACGGTCTAAAGGTTCTCAATGACGACCGCATCATTGTGAGAGGAGATGGGGGGGAGATCTGGATGCACGGGACGCCGTGGCATGGGGATTTCAAAGAGCACTCCTCCCACGGACTGCCTGTGGAAAAGCTTTTTTTCCTGCGCCATGGGAAGAAGCACTCCGCCCAGGAAAAGAGCGGTGCAGAGGCGGTCTCCATGCTCCTCACCCGTTCCTTCCCCCCCTTCTGGGACAAAGAGGGGATGGACTTCACGATCGAACGCTGCCAACGCATAGTCAGCACCATCCCTTGCTACGAGCTCACGTTTATGCGTGATGGAAGCCTCATCGACTTCGTGCGGAACATCTAGGGGAGAAATTGGGGGATTCTGGGATTCTGGAATTAAGGAATTAGGAATTTAATTCCAGATTTTCTATTCTGTCTTCTGTCTCCTGTCTTCTGTCTTCTTCTCTCTTTCAACTTTAGACACTTTAGGCATTTTAGCGCACTTTAGGCACTTTCTTGCTCTGCGCTCTACGCTGCCTTATCTTTCCACAACCTGATTCTCAACGCCCTTGCTTTTGAGCTCTTCATACTGCCTTCTTGCTCTCTCCTCATTCTGGAAAGCGCCGACCAGAAGTCGCGATTTGCCGTCGACCTCTTTGATGACATAGGGAGAAAAACCCTGGCTCCTCAAGGATTGGATTCTGCTGTCGAGTTTGTCCTGGGAAGTGAAGGTCCCGATGAGATTGGCAAAGGGGGTTTCTTTGACTTCGGCGCCTTCCAATCCTTTCTCCCTTTTGAATCGTTCAGCCTGCTCCTCGCTCTCGAAGGCGCCTGCGTACAGCCGGTACCAGATCCCCCTGCTGAGCGCCACCTCCGTGTAGTAAACAGGGAGACCGCTTCTTCTGTATTTCGAAGCCCCTTGCTCCGCCTGATCCAGATGGGGCACGGACCCGAGGAAAAGCGAGAAAGGATAAGTGAAGCCGGAGGAGGATCGGACAGCCGGCGAGTCGGCCTTTGGCTTTTCTTTCAGTTCAGGAGTCTTCTTGGCTTCCCTCTTCAGGGGCGCTGCATCCGCAACAGGGGCAGGAGTTTCCGCTTTTGGCTCCTCTCTAAGCAGCTCCTGCTCCGGCTTTTTGGCCTCTGCGACCCGTGCGGGTTCAGAGGCAGGCTCCTTTTTGATTTCCACTGCTTCTTCCTTGGGCAAAGGAGCAGGAGTCATGCCTTGGGTCTCAGGTTCGGCCTGCGGCGCGGGCTCAGGTTCAGGCGGCGGATTTTTCTTCTCCTCACCGGCTGAGCCTGCACCCGGAGCGGCCTCCGCGCCAGGAGCCGCGCGAGGCACGGGTTGCTCCTTGATCGGGACTTTTACCTCCTGCCGGGCCGGGGTTTCCAGGTTGCCCGATTCAAAAAGCCCCAGCATGTTGCTCTGCCACAGGAGCCCTCCTGCCAGAAGCAGGGCCACCGCAGCCAGGATGGAAATCCTCAGAGTCTTTTTCCACCTGCGCCAACCCTTGCCTGCCCATCCCGCTGCTTTGGCGGAAGACGAAAGCTCCAGGCTGCGCAGGTTGACATCCCTCGTGTCGAAGAGGGTGAGGCTTTTCTTTTTTTTCCGTTTTTTCCCGTCCTCTCCGTAGGAGTAGTAGTATTTGTAGTGCTTGTAGTTCTCGAAATCAGGGCTCACCTCCGGCCTCATGCCGTTGAGGATGACGCCCATCACGTTGGCTTTGACCTGTGAAAGCTGCGTGATGGCTCTCTTCAACAACCCCTTGGGTACCGTGCCGATCCGATAAACCAGAAGCACGCCGTCCACCTTGGTTCCGAGAATCGCCGGATCCACTGCGGAAAGGATGGGGGCTGTGTCGAAGAGAATCATGTCGTATTCGCCTTTGGCCTCTTCGATGAACTGGC
>JALOPA010000124.1 GCA_025454125.1 Thermodesulfobacteriota bacterium | reverse complement strand
GCGTGATCTTTCTCTGAAGCGCCTGCAAATGCTCCAGCCTGACGAGCTTTTCAGACTCAGGGATTTTCCCATCCATTCTTGCTGCCGGGGTCCCCTCCCGGTCCGAGTACTTGAAGGAGAAAAGGTTGTCGAATTCCACCTGCCGGATCAGGTCCATGGTCAGGTCGAAATCCTCTTGCGTCTCTCCGGGAAAGCCCACCATGACGTCACTGGTCACGGCTATGCCTGGCCTCGCTTTTCGCAACCGCTCGATGAGATCCATGTATTTTTCGGAAGTGTACCCCCTCTTCATGGCCTTGAGAATCCGGTTGGAGCCGGCCTGGAACGGCAGATGAATGTGCGAGCAGAGTTTGTCCAACTGCGCGAAACACTCGATCAGATCCGGGGACAGATCCTTGGGGTGCGACGTGGTGAAACGAATTCTTCGAAGCCCCTTGAGCCCGTTCATGGACTGAAGGAGTTCGGCAAAACGCATCCCGCCATGAGCGTAGGAATTCACGTTCTGACCCAGGAGCGTGATCTCCTTCACTCCTTGGGCGATCAGTCCCCTGGCTTCGTCCAGGAGCTCCTGCGGGGCCCGGCTGGTTTCCCTCCCTCTCACATAGGGAACGATGCAGTAGGAACAGAAGTTGTTGCACCCTTCCATGACGGTGATGAACGCCTTGACGCTTTGCTCAAAATAATCGAAGCCGCCCTGAAAAGCCGCGGGCTCCCCACGAAGATCCGTCGCGGCAACTCTTGTGCCTCCTTCCTTGATCTTTTTGAGGACTCCCGTGAAATTTCCGATCTCCCTCGGCCCCAGCACCAGGTCGAGCGAGGGAAAACGTTCGAGAAGCTCCGCTCCGCGCTGCTGGGCCACGCAGCCGGCTAGGGCGAGAAGGGATTTCGGGTTTTTCTTCTTCAAAGAGGCAAGCCGACCGAGCCGACTCAAGGCTTTCTGCTCCGCCTTGGCGCGAACGGAGCAGGTGTTGAGAAGCACGAAATCCGCTTTCTCAGGGCCGCTCGCGCGAGTGTACCCTGAATCCTCCAGGATACGGCTCAGGTGATCAGAATCATACTCATTCATCTGGCAGCCCATGGTCTCTATATAGTAATGTTTGGCCACTCTGTGCTCTCTGCTCTCCCCCCTGTCCTTCAGCAACCGGCTAGGCTGGGATGCGCTCCAGCCGGATTCCTTCCCGTTCTCTCAACGCGCCGATGAGATTCGAAATCATGTCTTCGCAACCCGGGGCGATCAGGAGCTCGATGATTGCCACACCCGGTTCGTTCTCCTCCAGGGGATCGGCGGTGCGCACCACAGCCATCCCGTCATACGCTTCGATGGTGGTGCGAAGATAGTGGATGTCCTCCCGCTTCACCCTGAACTGCCATCGGGTCGTTTGCAAGATCGAACTCCGCCTCTTTCTCTTCTGTCTATGCGCGCTGCAGAGGCTCCTGCGCCTCGCGGTTCCTGTAGGGCACTCCTCCCCACATGAGCTTTTCTCGCAGGATTTCAAAATAGCTCTGATCCGGGGACTTGATGAGCTTCAGCTTCTCTTTCGCCTTCTGGATCAGCACCCTGTCGCCCTGGAACAGGTCAAAGCCCACCTGACCGTCGAAGGTCAAGCTCACCCTCTCCTCTCCTCTCCTGCTCAGGGTGATCGACACCACATGGGAGTCCGGCAGAAGGATAGGCCGGTTGGTCAGGGTGAAAGGACATATGGGCGTGAGAATGAAGCTCGACATGGTGGGATACAAAATAGGACCCCCGGCCGAGAGGTTGTAGGCGGTAGATCCGGTGGGCGTGGACACGATGAGTCCGTCTGCCCTGAAGGTTGTGAGAAACTGCTCATTGATGAAGACGTCCAGGTCAATGATGCGGGCCAGAGCGCCTTTATTGATGACCACATCATTGAGAACGAGAAAACGGCAGGTCTCCTCCCCTTGCCTCACCACCACGGCCTCGAGCATGAGCCTGGTTTCCAGCTCCAGGCGGCCGTCGAGCATGAGCTCCACCGCCGGATAGAGATTCCTCAAGGGGATCTCCGTGAGGAACCCCAGCCCTCCCAGATTGACCCCCAGAATCGGGACCCCGTAGCGAGCGACCCTGCGCGCAGCGCCGAGCAGGGTGCCGTCCCCGCCGAGCACGATCACAAACTGCACCTCTCTGGGCACAAAGGAGGGTTCCTCAAAACAGGCGTTCATGGCGGCTCTCGCCCCCATCTCCTCCGAGAAGACCGCGATGCCCCTTTCCTGGAGCCAGTGTTCCAGCTTCAGGGCCTGTTCTTTGGCCGGTTCATAGTGATGCTTGTAAATGATTCCCACCGACCTTTCACTCATGGATGAACCTCCTGCACAAAAAGCGGCACATGATGAAACGTCCGCACATCCACCAGGCCTCTGTCCGTGAGCTTGAGTTCAGGGATCACGGGCAGGCTCAGAAAAGAAAGGGCCATGAAGGGTTCAGGCAGGGCGCATCCCAGGGATTCGGCGGCCACGGAAAGCGCTTTGATCCGGCCCCTCAGGGACTCCAGAATCTCTTTGGACATGAGGCCCCCGATTTCAAGGGCCACCCTGGCCAGGATCTTTTCTCCCTCCGCGACCACCAACCCTCCCCCCATGCTCCTCACCTCTTCAACGGCCGTGAGCAGGTCCTGATCCTCCACGCCCACGGCAATGAGGTTGTGAGAGTCGTGAGCCACAGAAGAAGCGAGAGCCCCTTTCTTCAGCCCGAAACCATGCACAAGGCCGCGGCCTATGCGGCCTGTTCCCTTGTGGCGTTCCAGCACCATGAGCTTCAGAACGTCCTCACGGATGTCTGAGATCACCCAGCCGTCGACCGAGGACACCTCTTGCAAGCGTTCTCGGGTGAGAATCTGCCCCGGGATCACCTCAATGACCCTCGCTCTGCCGCCCTGGCCGCGGATTTTGAAACTCTCGGCACTGAGCGGCGGGATTCGGATCGGCCATGACGGCAAAGGGTCCTGTCCCTTTTTCAAAACAGGGCAGAGATTCCCTTCCAGAGCGACCAGGCGGCCGTCCTTGTAAACTCGCTCCACCTGGAAATTCTCCAGGTCACGCAGCACCACCAGATCCGCCCCATAGCCCGGTGCCACTGCGCCCCGGCCCCGGAGCCGGAAATACTCCGCGGGGTTCAAGGTGACCATCTGAATTGCGGCCACAGGGTCCAGGCCCAGGCGCACCGCCTTTCGGAGGACATGATCGAGGTGGCCCTTTTCGAACAGGTCCTCGGGGTGCAGGTCGTCGGTCACCAGGCAGAAGCGTCTGCTGTTTTTTGGATTCACCAGGGGGACGATCGCTTCCAGATTCTTGGCCGAGGTCCCTTCACGCACCATGAGCATCATGCCCGCTCGCAGCTTTTCCTCCGCTTCGCGGAGGCGGATTGTCTCGTGGTCCGAGTGAATCCCGGCTGTGCAGTAAGCCTGGAGATCGTCGCCCACAAGGGAGGGGGCATGGCCGTCGATGACTCTTCCCTTGAAGAGCCGCAGCTTGGCGAGCACGCTCTCGTCCCCTGCAAGCACGCCGGGATAATTCATCATCTCGGCGAGTCCCAGGATGCGCGGCTCCTTCCTCAGGGAGACAAGCGCCTCCTGGTCCAGTGAGGCTCCGGAGGTCTCCAGGGATGTGGCCGGCACGCAGGACGGGGCCATAAAGAAGATATCACACGGGAGCCCCTCGCTCTCGCGCAGCATGAACCGGATTCCCTCGATGCCCATCACATTGGCGATCTCATGGGGGTCGGAGACAATGGCGGTTGTCCCGTGCACCAAAAGGGAATCGCTAAGCCGCGAGGGCAGGAGCATGGTGCTTTCGATGTGCATGTGGCCGTCGATCAGCCCGGGCGCGATGGTCCCACCTCGCACATCCACCTCGGTTTCGCCCTCGTACCGATCCCCTACGCCGACGATCACACCCTGATGCACGGCAACGTCGCTCTCCAGAATCTCGCCGGAAAAGACATTCACCACCCTGCCCCTTTTGAGGACCAGGTCCGAGGGAATCTGATGCCGAGCGGCCTTGATCCTCTGCTGCAGGATTTCAATGCCTTTTTTGTCGTTCATGAGGGTCTCTAACCCCTGCCTTTGAACCTACCCTTGATCGACACTCCTCTCAGGGCGAAGGGCAAAACCGTTTTGCAGGCATCCGACTTTGCGTTCGCGGTGAGGCGTCGAACCACGAACGGGGGGCCTGGTTTGGCTCAGTCCCACGGAAACCGAGGGAGGGAATGCACAAACCCCGCATCGGGCAGCCGGAGCGAATCGGTCACCGAACGATCTTGTCCGCCACAAACCACTCGGTTTCAAGGTCCGAGGTGGTGTCCACCAGCAGGTGAAGGATGTCCAGGCCCGGATAGAGCCGTTTCAGGTCCTCGAGGTCTACGGTCTCGAACTTCTTCTTGTTGTTGAGGTAGGCCTGTTCGGTCAGTGCGTTGGACTCGTAGTTTTCCTTGCTTCTCTTTGAAATCCGCCAGAGAGACACCTCCTGCGGGCACTGGGTCTGCTGAATCACGAAACGCTTCCGGTTCTTGGCCGCCACCTCCGCGGCACGCCGCCTCAAGGACTGGCTCACAAAGGTGGCGTCGAAAAGAACGCTTTCGCCTTTGGCCGAGAGTTCTTCGCCCAGCCTGAACATTTCCTTGTAGACGAGCTTGCGCTTGTCCATGTCCGCAGCCACTTTCTCATCGAAAATGTCCTCGCCCCTCAGCACCTCGAGACGGATCATGTCCGTGCGAAGGATGACATATCCCTTGAGCCTGGCGATCACTTCCGTGGTTTCCGTCTTGTAGGATGCCGGAAGCCCGCAAGCGATGAGCACCGTGTCCGGGCCCAACTCTTTTTTCATGAAATCAATAAAAGGTTCTTTCATTTCATTTTCTCCGTCATGAAATAAGGTACAAGGTATACGGTCTAAGGTGCACGGTCAAAAGCAAAGGGGAAAAGAACTGTTGACTGTTCACCGTTCACGGCTCACAGCAAAGAGCGCTCAGTGAATTTCTGGCATTACGGTGAACGGTGAACCATACCGGCTTTTCCGTGCCCCGTGCCCCGTGTACCGGCTCGATTTCACCTCGGGGACGGCAACGCACCCCCAGTTCTCATGAAAGGTAAGAACATGCCAGCGAAAAGTACTTTCTCGCCCTCTGCACCGCCTTGTCCTTGTGCCCGGGGCTGATGGTCGGGTCGTCTACCTGAAAGCTGTTTACCTTTCCGCGAACCACCGCACGGTACACTTTGTAGAAATCCAGGAGAGGTTCCACCTCTTCCTCTCCGGCGAATTCCCTGTAGTGCTTCCAGAGCAGGGAGGAATACCGCTTTCCCCCATGATACTCCAGGTCCATCAGGAGAAAGGCCATGTCCGCCACTGTGTCACTGTAACGGAACCGCTCGTTAAATTCAATGCAATCAATAATGGAAAGGCTACGGGAAAAGCAGACGTGCTCCATGTGCAGGTCGCCGTGGCAGTCCCTGATTTTTCCTTGCCCGATTCTGCTGTCGAAAAGCGGGCGCCGGGTCCGGTAGAAACGATCCGTCCAATCCTGGAGCTCTCGGTACTGCTCCTTGTCGATGCTGACGCCTATGTATTTGTGGATCTGAGCGAAGTTTTCGTCCGTGTTGATTCTGAACCGGTCCGCTTCTCCGTACCGGTCGATTTCCTCGCTCCTCAGGGCACGGCTATGAAACGCGGCCAGGGTTCGAGCGAGGCGGCGCATATGGTTTTCCGTTAGGGCGCCCCTTTCATAGAGGGATTTCATCAGCCGCTCTTCGGAAATCCGTTTCATCTTCACCGCGTGGTCCACAATCTCGCCTTTTCTGGAGCGCATGCTGTATTTCTTGCCGTCAAAACGAATAGGGAGCACGCTGAGATAGATGTCTTTTGCAAGGCGTCTGTTGAGGTCCAATTCCTGCCGGCAATAAAAGGCTCTTTTCTCAAAGGTGGTGAAATCCAGAAACCCGAAATTGACCGGCTTCTTCACCTTGTAAACAAATTCATCGGCCACGAATACGAGGGAGATGTGGGTCTGAACCAGCAGAACCCGCGCGGTGGGGTCTGGAAGAGCCTCGGGGCTCAGAAGGTCTTGGATCATGGCATTGAGCATAGCTCGCCTCCCGGCTTCAGTTAAAACGTAAATAGCCTACAATGTCTTTTAACTGCAACTGTTTTGTGCTAATTAGGATCGTCTCGTAAAAAGTCGAAAACCGTCTTTTTCGTCATTCCGGCGAAAGCCGGAATCCAGGTTCTTCGAGCACTTGCAGGATATCTGGACCCCGGTTCTTGTCCGCCCTCCGGAGGCGGGTAAACCTCTGGCGGGTTCACCGG
>JALOPA010000123.1 GCA_025454125.1 Thermodesulfobacteriota bacterium | reverse complement strand
GAGAAATTGCTGCGTTATGCTTCCCGCTTGGCGGGCAAACTCAATCGCAACTGGTATGCAGTCTACGTTCAGACCCAGTCCGAGGAAGCCACGGTCATCGATGCTCAGACCCAGCGTCTCCTTTCGGACACACTGACCCTCGCGAAACAGCTGGGGGCCATGGTATTCACCTACAGGGGAGAAGACATCGCGGATACGATTCTAAGGTTTGCGAGGGAGTACCGCGTGGGACACATTGTGATCGGGAAACCGGGCAACAAACCTCTTTGGAGACGCCTCGGCAGGAATCGGGACATTGTGAACAGGCTGATCAAGCGTGCCGGTGAGGCGACCGTCATTGTCTTGGATACCCGGTCGGAAAAACCCTCCCCGAAGCAGGCTGCGCCTGAGGCTTCCCAAATCAAGAGGCCGACTGAACCGACCCCTGAACCTCCGACGGCGCCGGTTGAACCGCTTCTGCTCAGCCGACTGCTCTCACCCGGTCGCATTGCCCTCTGGGATCAGCCTGTGCTGAAGGATACGGTTCTAAGGACGCTGGTGGAAGCGATCGGCAAAGACAGAGGCCTGGACAATTCTGAAGCCTTGTACAACAAGGTGATGAAAAGGGAGGAGCAGGGTTCCACCTTTTTCAACGAAGGGGTGGCTTTTCCTCATGTACGCATCCAGGACCTGACCGCTCCCGCAGTAGCCGTTGGATTAACCAAGCAAGGCATCGAGGGTGTAAACACGGACAAGCCTATTGAAATCGTCTTCCTGATTCTGTCGTCTGAAAAAATGCCTGAGATGCAAGTCCAGATTCTGGGCCTTGCCAGTCGCGCCGCTCAGAGCAGACAGCTTCTCCAGAATCTCAGGGTCGCCCGGACTCCCGGAGAAGCAGTGAAGGCGCTCTGCGACTGGGAAACTGGAAATGAGGCGTGCATGACGAACTCGTTGCCACGACTCCAAGGCTAGCGGCACTCAGGCCTTTGGCCCTCCCCTTCCAGCAGGCGTGCGCCCATCCGCTATGGCCCCTGCTAAAACCCACAAGAATTTCTCATTGATTCCAAAGAGCTCGATTTTGTGATATTCACAATCAAGGCAAACACAGGTTGAGCAATCGGCCTCGGGTCGGAGTTCAACGGACAGATATTTTGAAACAGGCGACTCTCGAAAGAGCCAGAGATGAGTGATGATGCACAAAAGGCCATGCCGCTGAATATCCTGGTTGTGGATGATGACAGCAACATCCGCAAGACCCTGTCCTACTGCCTGGCTGCGGAAGGGTACACGGTGATAGCGGTGAGCAATTCAGCCGACGCGCTCGACGAGGCCAAGCGACGCTCCTTTGATCTGGCCTTCGTGGACCTCAGACTGGGTGGAGAAGACGGGATGGAGTTGATTTCCCTTTTGGGATCGGCATCTTCGTGGACCAAGGTCGTCGTCATCACGGCTCACGCTTCTATCGAGACCGCCGTGGAGTCCATGCGGCGGGGCGCCACGGATTACATCGCAAAGCCCTTTACTCCGGACCAGGTCAGGATGCTTACAAAGCGGATCGGCCGGATCCGGGAATTGGAAACTCAGGTTGCTGCACTCCAGGAGGATGTGCAGCGGCTGGGACCGGAGGCTCAACTTCAGAGTCGACACAGCGGCATGCAGCGGGTGATCGAGAATGCGAAGAAGGCGGCCCCCTCAGAGGCGACCGTCCTGGTTCGGGGAGAAAGCGGCACCGGGAAATCGGTGCTTGCCCGGTCCATTCACCGTTGGAGCTTGAGGGCCGCTAAGCCCATGGGCGTTGTGGCGTGTCCAGCAGTGCCTGCCGATCTTCTTGAGAGCGAACTCTTCGGACATGCCAAGGGCGCGTTCACTGGGGCGGTTCGGGATAATCCAGGCCGCGTCGCGGCTTGTGAGGGTGGAACGCTCTTTCTTGATGAGATCGGGGACATGGCCCCCTCGGTCCAGGCCAAGCTGCTCCACTTTATCCAAGACAAAGAGTATGAACGTCTTGGGGAAGCAAAGCCGCGCACGGCGGATGTGCGCGTGATCGCTGCAACCAACGCCGATATCGAGAAGCGTGTAGGCGAAGGCCTTTTCAGGGAAGATCTCTTCTACCGTTTGAACGTGATCAGCCTCACCCTGCCGCCACTTCGGGAGCGGCCTGAAGATATCATGCCGCTGGCAGTAGACTTTCTCCGCTATTTCTGCCGTACCAATCACAAATCGATCCTCGGTTTCAACGAGGAGGCAACCGAAAGGCTCAGCAGGTACTCGTGGCCGGGCAACGTCCGGGAACTCCGCAACACTGTCGAGCGGGCCGTAATCCTGGGAAGCAGCGAACAGATCGGCGAGAAAGACCTGCCTGAAAACATCGCTCCAATGGCCAGCACACCCGCCATCGGCGACAGGGTACCGTTGTCGACTATCGAAGAGCTGCACATTCGAAGAGTCTTGGCCAATGCCGCATCCCTCCAAGAAGCCGCCGATGTTCTGGGCATTGACCAGGCAACTCTGTGGCGCAGAAGAAAAGCGTACGGCATCTGACCCACATTTTCCTCAACACCCGCCTTGCATCCTGCAATGCTCGTGGTGCGTCACCTTTTCAAATTACAAGGCGGCTGCTTCCTTTCTGACCTATAACCAGTTGAAATTCTTTTGGTTGCACTATGGCACAAGGATTGCTGTTTTAAAGGGTGCCTGCTTCGACCGCATGCAGGAGAATGCCTTATGACGCTGAAAAAGAAAATACTGATTGGTTATGGCGTGGTCTTTGTCCTCATGGGGATGGTGGTGGTGTGGGCTGTGACCAATCTGGTTTCCCTGGGGAAGGCGAGCGATGCGATCCTGCGAGAAAACTACCGCAGCATCCTTGCCGCCGAAAACATGGTCGACACGTTGGAACGTCAAGACAGTGCAGTGCTTCTCATCCTCCTGGGAGACGCTGAAAAGGGAATCCACCAGTTCCGTGAAAACGAGTCCATGTTTCTTCAATGGCTGGCCAGAGCAAAGGACAATATCACGATCCAGGGCGAGGGGGAGCTTGTACAATCCATTGAAGCTAACTATGCGAAGTACCGACGGGAGTTTTCGGCACTGACGGATTTCCGCGATGCGGCCAAGCCGCCTCTTCAGGTTCCCTATTATCAGGAGGCGATTTTTCCCCTCTTCGCCGAGGTGCGTGATTCGTGCATACGCCTGCGCAATCTCAACGAGGAGACCATGTACGCCGCCAGTCTAAAGGCAAGCTCCGTTGCCAATCGCGCCATCTGGTCCACGGTATTCGTAGCGGCCTCGGCTTTGCTTGTCGCACTGGTCTTCAGCCTGCTCCTCGCCGAGCGTATCGTCCGGCCGCTCCGGCACTTCATGGATGCGTCCCGGAAGATCTCCGGGGGTGACTACACCGTTCAAGTCCCGGTCGAAACCGATGATGAACTGGGCCGCCTGGCCGGCGAATTCAACCAGATGGCCGCCCAGCTCGGGCAATACCATAAGATGAACATCGAGCAGATCATCTCAGAGAAGAACAAGGGGGAAGCGATCCTTTCCAGCATTGAGGACGGGCTGGTGGTTTTCGACACAGACCTCAAGGTGACAGGGATCAATCCGGCCGGCCGCCGGATGCTCGACCTGGAATTCTCCGAGGTCCCGGCCCTGGCGTGCGCCGACATCCTGCCTACCCCCAATATTTGCGAAATGATTCGAAGGACCGTCGAGACAGGGATGCAACCCGATGTTCCCGATGAACAGCGGATCATTACCCTCCAGAAGGGAGCGATCTCGCGGCACTATCTTTTTTCCATCACGCCGATTCGAGGAAGGGAGCGCAACCTTTCCGGCATCGTGCTCCTGCTCAGGGATGTCACTCGCTTAAAGGAAGTGGAAAGGCTGAAGAGTGAATTCATCATGGCGGCCTCTCACGAACTGCGCACACCGCTCACCGGTATGGGCATGAGTATTGACCTGCTCCTGGAACACGCCGCCCAGGGGCTTTCCGAAAAAGATCGGGAGTTGCTTCAGGCCGCGCATGAGGAAGTCCACCGGATGAAGGCCTTGGTCAACGACCTGCTGGACCTGTCCAAGATCGAGGCTGGCAGAATCGAGCTGGAGTTTGAACAAGTTCCGGTTCATACCCTTTTCGAACACGTTCAGGAGGTTTTCAAAGGCCAGGCGGAGATTAAACATATCAGGCTCACATCGGAACTCGCCGTCGACCTGCCCGAGGTTCGCGCGGACGCCAACAAAGTCACCTGGGTGCTGACCAACCTGATTTCCAACGCCCTGAGATACGTGAGGCAGGATGGACAGATCCAAATTGCGGCAAAAAAGATCGGCCCCCATGTCCACCTGTCCGTACGCGACGATGGACCGGGCATTCCTCCGGAATATCAATCGAAAATCTTTCAGAAGTTCGTTCAGGTGAAGGGACGACAGTCCGGAGGCACAGGTTTAGGGCTCGCCATCTGCAAGGAAATCGTGCGCGCCCATGGAGGCGCAATTTGGGTGGAATCAGCGCCCGGTCAGGGGAGCACGTTTACCTTCACCCTGCCGGTGGCCCAATAGGAGAACCGTATGGAAAAGAACGCGATTCTCGTTGTGGATGATGAAAAAAACATCCGTCTGACCCTGTCCCAAACCTTGGAACCGATCGGAATCCCGGTCCAGACAGCGGACAACGGCGAAGAAGCGCTACAGAAGCTTGCCGGGGGCCAGTTTGGGCTGGTGTTCTTGGACCTGAAAATGCCGGGGATGGACGGCATGGATGTGCTTCGTCGGATCAAGGATGAGTGGCCGGCGGTCCGGGTCATCATCATCACGGCCTATGGAACGATCGAGTCGGCAGTGGAGGCGATGAAGCTCGGGGCAGTGGACTTCGTTCAGAAGCCGCTCAGTCCGAGCGACATCAGGGACCTCGCCACGCTTGTCCTAGAACGGAAACCGCTGGATAAGGACACCGAGGCGGACTACCAGGCATTGATCGAGTTGAGCAAGCGTCACATCACAGACAAGAATTTCACCGCCGCACGGGGGAGTATCAGCCAAGCGATTGCCTCTGACCCGGGTCGGCCCGAGGCCTACAACCTGATGGGACAACTGCTCGAAATCAAGGGCGACTGGATGGCAGCGCAGAAGTTCTATCGAGCGGCGTTCAACATTGAATCAGAAAGAGTTGTGATCCAAACGGAACACGATTCAAAAGACGTAAAGGCCAGGAAAATCCTCCGTTACCTCTTGTGCGACGTTTCAAGCCGGTTTGAACCGGAATCAGAGGGAGAGGAATGTGTCCGCAGCACAACCCAGTGCCTGGACAGAGCGGTTGAGGGATCCCCTGGGATCATCGCAGTTCGTTTCGGACCCATGCTGATCCAGCAACGGGATGCCCTGGTGAAGTTGTGTGTTGCTCTGAAGGGAAACACCCAGACCAAAAAGTCGCCTTTGTTGGCCCTGCTGCATGAAAAGCATCGAGGGCTGATCGAGAATTTGAAACGTGCAGGAGTGGACTTTGTCAAGTTCTTTGCCGAAACCCGCTTGACCTCATCCCTGATGATCCAAATGATCGACGGGTTGAGCACTGATGATCGAGTGGAACGGCAATTAACGATGCTGTGTCCCTATCTCCACTATGATGCCCTCGACGCCTCTCGCGAAATGACTGTTTGCGGTGCCTATCTCGACCGAATGGTATTGGGTGGAAAATGGCTGCATGAGGTGTGCGAGACGGAAAATCACTTGAGTTGCAAATATTTCCTGAATCCGAGATTAAAATCACCACAGTGAGGTGCTAACGGCTTGTCCTCTTTTTCATCCTTGACGGATATTGAGGGCAATACATGGTCTGACCCAACATAACGTGGGTAACGGATCATTGACCATTGTACATCACGCATTGAAAATTAAAGTATCGGTGTTGAACCAGTGAATAACGTCAGCGCGAAAATCTTCTTATCTAGGCATCTCCCTCCTGCCCGGATTTTCATTCTCAGCTTTGCCGGGGTCATTCTCCTGGGTGCCTTTGCTCTGTGGCTCCCGTTTTCAGCCTCCAAGAACCCGCTGACTTTCATTGACGCACTCTTCATGTCCACATCGGGAGTTTGCGTTACAGGCCTTGCCACCATCGACATCGGCAAAGATCTCTCCCTCATCGGTCAGATCACCACGATGATTCTTTTTCAGATCGGTGGGCTTGGAATCATCACCTTTTCGGTTTTTCTGTTCGGCATGATGGGCCGGGGGATTTCCTTCAAGGAAAGAGAAATCATCCAGTCCGTGTTCCTGCACACCCCTCGCAGGGACTTCCTGGTGATCTTGAAATCGGTCCTTCTTTTCACTCTTATCATTGAGTCCGTGGGGGCGCTCCTTTTGTTTATTCGCT
>JALOPA010000766.1 GCA_025454125.1 Thermodesulfobacteriota bacterium | reverse complement strand
TGAAGAGCGAAAAAGACCTCTCCTTCGGGGAAAGGAAGATGCTGGACACGGCCAGGACGCTGCTGGTCAAGGAGATCTCCCTGGCCAAGAAGGTAGCGGAAGCGCAGATCGAAAGGGACCTGGAGAAGATCTTCTCCTGACGGGTTTCCCCCCCGGTTTGAGGTGAAGCAGGAAGAAGACATCAGGCAATCTTTCCTCGTGGGTGAGGCCGAGACCGCCCATCGCCTGGATGCCTTCCTGGTTCTGCGGCTGGGGAGCCTGACACGATCCAGAATTCAGGAGTTGATCAAGTCCGGCTTTGCCCGGGTCAACCACAACCTCTCAAAACCCGGCTACCGGCTGAAACCGGGCGACCGAATCGAGGTCACGCTCCCTCCCCCCCGACCTCTTCGTCTGGATCCCGAGCCGGTGACCTTTGACCTCCTCTACGAAGACGCATGGTTGATTGTGGTGAACAAACCCCCGGGCGTGGTGGTTCATCCGGCGCCGGGGCATTTCACCGGCACCTTGGTTCACGGCCTGCTCCAGCACTGCACGGATCTGTCGGGCATCGGGGGGGTGATGAGACCGGGTATCGTCCACCGGCTGGACAAAGACACGTCAGGGCTCATGGTGGTGGCGAAGAATGACGAGGCCCATGCTTTCTTGTCCGGCCAGTTCAAGTCGGGAAAGGTGACGAAGAAGTATGTGGCCCTGGTTCACGGAATCGTCAAAGGGCAGAAGGGGGAGATCGATCTGCCCATCGGCCGCCACCCGGTGCGAAGAAAGGAAATGTCCGTCCAGCCCTCAAAGGGGAGGGCGGCAAAGACCTTGTGGGAGAAAAAAGAAGAACTGGCCGGGCTCTTTTCGCTTCTTTCGGTGTCACCGAAAACGGGAAGGACCCACCAGATCCGCGTCCACCTTTCCCACGTGGGGTATCCCATCGTGGGAGACCCTGTATACGGCCATCGGCGAAGCTGGTGGAAGAAGCGGTTTCCTGAGGACTCCGGCCTGTTGAGCCGGATCGAAAGGCAAATGCTCCACGCCGGAGCCCTGGGGTTTGCCCATCCCCGGAGCGGGGAGTATCGGGAATTCACAGCCCCTCTGCCTCCGGACATGGAACAGGTTCTAGAACGGTTGAGAGAAGAGAGAGGTTAGCTTTCGGGCAGCCGTTTCGCCTTTTGAAATGGATGGCTCAGGCCAGGCCCTCCGCCCGCCTCACCCATGGCCTAGAGCTTGTCATGGAGGTGTGGCGTCTTCGTTGTTCTGTTTTTAGAGGGACCCCCGTGGCCTTTATGCGCCTCTGGCGCGCGTTTCCGTGATTATTTCAAAAAGCTAAAATGTCGCCACAAAAGAATTGACAGGTGAAATAAAAAGCTTAATAATAGGTCCAGGATTGTAAGGTTGCGTCCACCTTCCTTTACAATAGTCGATACCAAAAAGGACTTCTGCTAGACTGCTGGATCATCTTCTTTCACTCGCATAACAGGTATCCAAGGTATTGCAGGGCATCCGCCCTGTAAACCGATAGGCATTTGATCTCTATTCTTTAAGGCAGGACAACGGCCATTCGAAAAACCACTCAAAAAAAGACGCCCAGTTCCGCGAGCTCCGCGAGTCCGCCTGCTCCCGCACCTTCGGTGAGCGTGGCGAATCCCGCCGTTTCCACGACTCTCGAAACGCCGGCTGCGCCGGCGAGCTCCGCACCGACACCATCGAATTCCAAGGATGGAGTATTCGGTGGCCCGGGAATTCGCCATTGAGGGTGCCACGGGGATGCACAAGCAGGACCTGATCTTCTCCCTGCTTCAGGCCCACTCTGAACGGAATGGGCTGATCTACGGGGAGGGCGTTCTGGAAATCCTGCCCGACGGCTTCGGTTTTCTGCGAGCGCCGGACTCGAACTACTTGCCCGGGCCCGACGACATCTACGTGTCCCCGTCCCAGATCCGGCGTTTCAATCTGAGAACAGGCGACACGGTTTCCGGCCAGATCCGGCCTCCCAAGGACACGGAGCGCTACTTCGCCCTCCTGAAGGTGGAGCTGGTGAACCATGAGGACCCGGAGATCTCCCGCGAGAAGATCCTGTTCGACAACCTGACCCCTCTGTACCCCATGAGCCGGATCAAGCTCGAGACGACTCACGACAACTACTCGTCCAGAGTGATGGATCTCATGACGCCTCTGGGCAAGGGTCAACGAGGGCTCATCGTGGCGCCCCCAAGGACGGGCAAGACCATGCTGCTGCAGAACATAGCCAACAGCGTCTCCGCAAACGACAAGGAGATCCACAAGATCGTTCTGCTCATTGACGAGCGGCCGGAAGAAGTGACGGACATGCAGAGAAACGTGGACGCGGAGGTGATCAGCTCGACTTTCGACGAGCCGCAGCAGCGCCATGTCCAGGTGGCCGAGATGGTGATCGAGAAGGCCAAGCGGCTGGTGGAGCACAAGCGCCACGTGCTGATCCTGCTGGACAGCATCACGCGGCTGGCGAGAGCCTACAACGCCACCGTCCCGCCGAGCGGCAAGATCCTCTCCGGCGGGCTCGACTCCAACGCCCTTCACAAGCCGAAGCGCTTCTTCGGGGCGGCCAGAAACGTGGAAGAGGGGGGAAGCCTGACGATCATCGCCACGGCGCTCATCGACACGGGCAGCCGCATGGACGAAGTGATTTTCGAAGAGTTCAAGGGAACGGGCAACATGGAAATCCACCTGGACCGTAAACTTACGGACCGGAGGGTGTTTCCCTCGGTCGACATCAACCGTTCCGGAACGAGGAAGGAAGAGCTCCTCCTCGACCCGGCGGATCTGAACCGGATCTGGATTCTGCGGAAACTGCTGGCGCCGCTGACCCCGGTGGACAGCATGGAGTTTTTGCTGGACAAAATCAAAGGAACCAAGAACAATAAAGAGTTCTTGGCGTCCATGAGCGAATAGGAAAGTAGAAGCATGAGAGTCTTAGAGCGTAGCTTCTCTGCGACTTGCGGAGAAGTTGGAGGTTGGAGGTCGGAGGTTTACCCGCCTTCGGCGGCGCCAGAGGCGACCAGGGTTGGAGGCAAGAACGCTTTTGCCTCAAACCTCAAGCGAAGCGATCCTCAAGCCTCAAACGGCAGGCCAGATTTTGGCTGCGGCCAAAGGCCTGCATCAGGAAAGGAGAAACGATGAAGAAGGACATTCATCCGGCCTATCACAAGGCCACGGTTCATTGTGCATGCGGAAACGAGTTTGAAACCGGATCGACCGTAAAAGAGATCAAAGTGGAGATCTGCTCCAACTGCCATCCTCTGTTCACCGGAAAGCAGAAACTAATGGATTCCACGGGAAGAGTGGAGAGATTCAGGAATAAATACGCCCAGTTCAACAAGGGCGAGGCTAAAGCGGGCAAATCCAAGTAAGGTGTCCTACCGTCCGGCGCTTCCCTGAATCCCCCCAAGAAATGCTACGAGTCATCAGCAGGCAGTAAGCAGTAGGCCGTGAGGTCCTTTTTCGGACGGGGGCGGGC
>JALOPA010000122.1 GCA_025454125.1 Thermodesulfobacteriota bacterium | reverse complement strand
TGGTCTTCGGGCCCTGTGTCCATGCCGGTTATTTTGACGTAGGCGTTTCCGGACACAAAATTCAGGGCGTGCGGCTCCTGATACCCCTGGAGGCCTACATCAATGAAGTTCGCTCCGGGAGTTCGCTCCTGACTGTAGACCCCGAACGCGTGGGTGGGCGTTCTGTGCCGGTACACTTCCACCGTGACAGCGGCCTTCTGGCTATTCTGGTATTCGGCGACCTTCAACTCTACGAAATCGTACGCCAGGTAAAGGTCTGCACCCCCGTCGATGTACTCATAGAGGGAGCCGGGATCAAATGTTTGAATGCTTCCGGCCTGCTTCCAGCCGTTCACGGAAGGAAACCTGAAATCCGCTGCCTGGGCCCACGAGCCCCACAGCAACCCGACAGTCCCTAAAATGAGAGCAATGGCCTTTTTCATTTTTTCTTACCCTTGGCCGGAGGCTTGGGCGCCTCCTCATCGTCTTCGTCGTCTTCGTCCCCGGACTCGGCCCCTCCCATGGGCATCTTTCCCACTCCCATCCCCGGCATGGCCATCTTCCGGTATCCGGCTGGCACCTGGAAGAGCTTGTCGTCCACCCCGCCTTCCTTGATGTTCTTGTATTCCGTGACCATGGTCGTGCCGCGAGCCTGGTAGTACATTTTGATCGGGTAGTTGAGTTTCTTGGAGATCCAGTGGGTCATCTCCCCCATGGATTGGTCCTTGTAAACGAAGACCTTCTTCTCGCACTCGTAGCCGTTCACGGTCTCCGTGCCCGCGTTCTTCCACTCCCCGAGCTTCTTGAGCTCCTCTTCGGACTGCGTTTGTGTCTGGCCGGCTCCCATTCCCATCGCGGACAAATCCAGGTAGGTCTTGTCTTTGGGATTGAGCATGTAGGACTTCTTGTTTGACAGGTCCATGATCATGATGCTCGGCTGGCCGGCCTCCGTGACTTCCGTTCGATGCTTGTCGCCCTTGAGGTAGAATTTTCCCTGGCTCGTTTCCCCGCCCCTCGTCTGCACGAGGTCTGCAGAGAACTCGGCCGCAGCCGCTGGAGCGCAGAAGAACACCAATGGAACCAGCCCGCTGAAAACCAGCACAAACCTCACCGCACTCGCTATATTCATTCTTCTCTCCTCCCCACACCTGTCTTCATCGACCATTCCACGGCGCGGAAATGGTACTCTGCCCCTGGAAACGCAGATCATTATAGTTTTCTCTTGGCCCCTTTGGCAACCCTAATGCTCCAGCCCTAAAACCCTTGCTTTCAAGAGAACACCCTGCTAGAATTCAAACCTTAGAAGGATGGACCGGGCAGCGCCTCCTCAAAACCTTTTGCACAAGAGGATCAGCCATGGCTTTCAACCTCTGAGAACCCTGTTTCTTGTTCGCGGAAACGGGGTTTTTTGTTGCTCGGCAGGACAGCCTCGGCCGGATCCTCATCGGCAACGGACTCACGGTTTCTCCGCGGAGGTTTGTCATGGAACAGGTCGCCAGCATCCAGGCTTTTTACTCCACCTTCCGGGATCTCAGCAAGTCCATACACTCCAGCACCCGAGTGGAAGAGGTTCTGCACTTGGCGGTCAGAAAGACAACAGAGGCTCTCCGTGCCAAGGGCTCGATCCTGAGAATCCTCAATTTAAAAAGCGGGGAACTGGAGTTGAACGCCGCCTATGGATTGAGCGAGCGGTATCTCTCCAAGGGGCACGTCTCCAGCTCCAAGGTGATCCAGGAGATCTGCGAGGAGAACCGAGCGATCATCGTCGAGGATGTTCAGACCGATCCTCGTGTGCAGTATCCCAGGGAGGCCAAGGAGGAAGGGATCAAGACGATGCTCGATCTGCCTCTCTTCGTGGGACAGAATGTCGTCGGAGTCCTGCGTATTTTCTTCGATCATCAGAGAGGGTTTTCCGAGGAAGAGCTGGACTTCGCCGTGGCCATTGCTGAGCAGTGCGCATTGGCCATTGACAAGGCTCGCCTCATCGAGAAGCAACAGATTCAGTACGATCATCTGGCCATGCAGGCGGACAAACTCTCGAGCCTGGGCAGAATGGCTGCAGGCATCGCCCATGAAATCAACAATCCCCTGGCCGGCATTCTGCTCTACAGCTCCAACCTGGTCAAAAAAGTGCCCGAAACCGGGCCCCTCAAGAAGGGGCTGGAAGTGATCATCCACGAAACCATCCGGTGCCGGGGAATCATTCAGGACCTCCTGGAGTTCTCCAGGCAGAGGGAGCCGGTGAGAACTCCGGCCGACCTCAACGGGGTCATCAACAAAGCCTTGAGCATTCTGGCCAACGAATTTCGCCTCAACCGCATTTCCCTGGAAAAGCGTCTCTCCGACGATCTTCCCCGTGTCCTCATCGACGTCAATCAGGTCGAGCAGGTTTTCATCAACTTCTTGATAAACGCCGTTGAGGCGATTCAGGGACAAGGCTCCGTGTCCGTGCGCAGTTACAGGGACGACGATGGCCAGGGGGCTGTCGTGGAGATCGAAGACAGCGGAATGGGCATCCCGCAGGAACATCTGGAACGGATCTTCGAACCTTTCTTTTCCACCAAGCCGAAGGGAACAGGCCTGGGGTTGGCCGTGAACTACGGGATCATTCAGAAACACGGAGGTCAGATCAAAGTGAGCAGCCAGCCCGGCCGAGGGACCACCATGACCGTTCGGCTGCCGTGTGATCCGGCGAAAGTCTGAGAGAAGAGGATTCTTGAACCGTGGAGCCGATTCGCGTCCTGGTCATTGATGACGAACCCGTGATCTGCGAGGCCTGCCGTGAGTGCCTTACGGAACGCGGGCACTCGGCGGACACCCGCATGACAGGGAAAGAGGGTCTGGAGGCGATCCTCGCAGGTTCCTATGAGGTCATTCTCCTGGACATGAAGCTTCCCGACCTGGACGGCATGGAGATCCTGCAAACTCTGAAAAAGGAAAAGCCCGGGGAGAGCATCATCGTGATGACCGGCTACTCCACCGTGAAGAACGCTGTGGACGCCATGAAGCTCGGAGCCGCTGATTATCTCGCCAAGCCGTTCTCCGGCGACGATCTGTTGATCAGCGTGGAGAGGGCGGCGGAGAAAAGGCGGCTGGTCCTCGAAAACCTGTCTCTCAGAAAAGAGCTTCTCAACCGCTTCAGGTTCAGCAACATCGTGGGCGAAGACCCCATGATCCTCCGGATCTTCGAAGCGATCAAGAAGGTGGGGCCCACGGACAGCACCGTGCTTCTCACGGGCGAAAGCGGCACAGGGAAAGAGCTCTTTGCCAGAGCGATCCATACCCACAGCAACCGCTCCACCAAGCAGTTCGTTCCTGTGGATTGCAGCACCCTGGCGCCGGGGCTCCTCGAGAGCGAGCTGTTCGGTCACATTAAAGGAGCCTTCACCGGCGCGATCCAGGACAAGACCGGGATCTTTGAGGTGGCCCATGAAGGGACCCTTTTTCTTGACGACGTGGCGAATCTCACCCCGGAGATGCAAGCCAAACTCCTCAGGGTTCTCGAAACACGGGAGTACAAGCCGGTGGGGTCGACCCAATTCAAGAAGACCAACGCGAGAATCATCGCCGCGACCAACAAGGATCTCCGCGGGATGGTACGAGAAGGCGCCTTCCGGGAGGATCTCTTTTACCGGCTCAATGTCTTTCCCCTCACTCTGCCCCCTCTGAGAGACAGAAAAGACGACATCCCCAGGCTGGCCTACCACTTCCTTCGCGTTTTTTGTAGAAAAACCGGAAAGAGGATCAACGGATTCACGAGCGACGCCCTTGAGGAGCTTGTGAACCATGAATGGCCCGGGAACGTGAGGCAGCTCAAGAACGTGGTGGAGCGGCTGGTCATCATGGCGGATCAGAGTGTGGTGACTCTCCCGGACATGATCTATCACATCCATTCCAAGCGCCCTCTGGAGCCGGAGGGAGCCCCAGCCACGCTCGAAGACCTCAAGAAGGTGAAGAGAACCCTTTTGAAAGGCACCTTTGCCGGCATTGAGAAAGACTTCCTGATCCGGGCCCTGAAGGAGTCCGGAGGCAACATCACCCTTGCGGCATCCAAAGTAGGCATGCAGCGGTCCAACTTCTCCGCCCTGATGAAAAAGCATCACATCTCATCGGAAGATTCCAAAGACAAGGTCTAGGGCCGGGTATCCGAAGGACCATGAATCAAATGTCCTTTCGATCCCGCTCGTCGAGATGACAACCTAATTGCGAGACAGGTCACCGGCCATGGGTTTCACACGTATTTACTTCTGTACAATATCAACTCCCTTGAAGAAACAATAAGATAGCCTTTCGAATCGGTTTTTGGCCGTATAAGGTTTTATACGGCCTAGCCATCCCAGAATCCTCTCCCTCCCTGAGCTGCGCAATAACTTATTGAAAACACGACGTATTGAAATCAGCCTTTTCTTCTTCCCACACTTGTTTCTTGGAACGTAAATTGCTCTTGTCCCTGGTTGAAGGCGGTAACGATTCAAGGAGGGGAGGAATACATATGGATACTGTGAACAACGCGGAATGGGGAGAGGAGATCGGTTCAAAGAAAGGACAGAAGGTCCTGATCATGGAAGATGAGACCAGTGTGGCCGAAGGTCTGCAGATGATTCTGGAGGAGGAGGGCTACGAGGTGGACCTCGCCTTCACAGGCCGGAGCGCCATGGACACTCTCAGGAAAAAGGGGGTTGATCTGCTCGTGGCGGACCTGAGACTGCCGGACATGGACGGCATGGAAGTGGTTCGTGAAGTGAAGGAGAAGCGCCCTTCAACCAAAGTCATTGTGATCACCGGCTACCCCTCTGTGTCCTCTGCCGTGGATGCCATGAAGCTCGGGGTGTCCGACTATCTCCCAAAGCCCTTTTGGGGAGATGATTTCAAGGCCGCGGTGGAAAACGTCTTCAAGGAAGGAACCGCAAGCACCCTCAAGCAAGAAGCGGACAGGCCTGAAATCAAGAGAGCTCGATGGGATGCGGAGGGCGAGGACTTTGATTCCATAGACCCGAAACGTCCCAGGATCCTCATCATGGAAGATGAGCCGAGCCTGGCCGAGGGGCTGAAAATGGTTCTCTCGGAGCAAGGGTATCGCGTGTCCGTCGCGGATACGGGCATACGCGCCCTCGGGTCCCTGGCAGGAAAGGACTACGACCTCATGGTGGCCGATCTCAGGCTGCCGGACATGGACGGCATGGAAGTTCTTCGCTTGATCAGGGAGACCAAGCCGGAAACGGAGGTCATCGTCATGACGGGCTACGCCTCGGTGGTCTCGGCCGTGGAATCCATGAAACTCGGCGCCCTGGACTACCTGCCCAAGCCCTTCACCGAAGATGAGTTCAAGGCTGTGGTGGAAAAAGCCTTCGAGGTGAAGAAACAGGCCGTGCCCGAGGAAAGAATCGCCCCGCCCGTGACCGAGCAGGAACGGCTCATCCAGCGCCGAGAGGTTTCCCGGGTCCTGGACAGGACGGCTCAGGACCGGACGTTTTGGAGAGATCTCATGGAGCTCGGTTCCGAGGCGCTCAAGGGCTATCACCTCTCCAATGAGGCCAAGGCGGCCATCGTTTCAGGCGACCTGAGTTGGATCAATCGAAACGTGGGCGAACTGACTCAAAAGCAGCTCATGTTCATCTACAAGCGGCTGGAACGAGAGGCCTGGTAACTGCGCGTTTACTGTCCTTTCGACCCCGGCATTTCGCCGGGGGAGAAATCTCTGAGGAAAAGACCATGGCGTGAACCAACAGCATGCAACCGTGGAGCGGGACCATGAAGTCGATTCCTTCAAACCAGGGAACGCAGGGCTCGGTCGTGGTGGTTGGCGGCGGAATAGCCGGGATGCAGGCCGCGCTGGACATGGCCAATTCCGGCTTCTTTGTCCACCTCGTGGAGAGGTCTCCTGCCATCGGCGGCACCATGGCGCAGCTGGACAAGACCTTTCCCACCAATGACTGCGCCATGTGAATTCTGGCTCCCAAGCTGGTCGAGGTCGGCCGGCACCCGAACATCGAGCTCCTGACCCTGTCCGAGGTCACTGCCGTGCAAGGGGAGGACGGCGCTTTCAGCGTGGAGGTCCTCATCCATCCCCGGTTCGTGGATGCGGCTCGCTGCATCGCCTGCGGGGCCTGCGCTGAAAAATGCCCGAAAAAAACCTCCGACGCCTTCAATCAGGGACTGAACGCCCGAAAAGCCGTCTACGTGAAGTACGCTCAGGCGGTTCCCCTCAAGTATGCCCT
The DNA here is from genome assembly GCA_025454125.1 of Thermodesulfobacteriota bacterium. The sequence continues at coordinate 164 of JALOPA010000122.1, read as the reverse complement.
TGACCGGGACCACTGCATCTATTTTCAGAATGGTCCTTTCGAACGGATGGGAGAAACCCATGGGGCGCATTGTCCCGAGCAGAGAGAGGGATCTGCGCGAGAAAAACAGATCCTTCGCTTCGCTCAGGATGACTCGCCGCCGCGAGTCAGATCTCTCCCCCGGC
>JALOPA010000121.1 GCA_025454125.1 Thermodesulfobacteriota bacterium | reverse complement strand
CAAAGCGTGGAGAGAGAAGAATCCGGTTTCCAGAGAAAGAAGCCCTGAGGGGAAGACGGACTTCAAGTTCTATGTCGTCTGCGAGTCCGAGGAATTCGACTTCGGCAAGTAGTGATCAAACCCTGTGGTTCACCACAGAGGCACCGAGAGCACCGAGAAGACTTGATGAAAACCATCTCCGAGCACTATGCGGAGTTTATCACCCGCACCCGGTTCGAGGACCTGGGACCGGAAGTCGTTGAACAGGCGAAGAAGCTGATTCTGGATCTTCTTGGGGTTTCCTTTGGGGGATACACCATGGCCTTTCCGAAAATGGTTGTGGACTATGTCCTGGACCTCGGCGGGAAGCCGGAAGCGACGGTGATCCAGACCAAGCGAAAGGTGCCTGCCGTGAATGCGGCTTTGGCCAATGCCTCCTGTGCCCACGCCTTGGACATGGATGACGGTCACCGCTTCGCCGCCGCACACCCCGGTGCGGTAATCATCCCGGCTTCCATCGCTGCGGCGGAACTCGTCGGGGGGAGCACCAAGACGCTGATCACGGGGATCGTCGCGGGATATGAAGTCATGATCCGGATCGGTCGGGCCATCAACCCGTCCAGCCTGAATCGGGGGTTCCACATTACAGGCATCACCGGGACCTTTGGAGCAGCCGCCTCGGTTGCTCTGATCATGGGACTGGACCCTGGAGAGACGGTCGCCGCCCTGGGCATGGCGGGACTTCAATCGGCCGGACTCATCCAGGTGAACCATGAAGAGGAAGGGTCCATGGTCAAGCCCATCACTCCTGCCAGAGCCGCCGTGTCAGGCTTGCTGTCCTGTATCCTGGCCAGGAAAGGGGCCAGAGGGCCGCTCCAGCTTTTCGAAGGCGAAGATGGGTATCTCAAGGCCTTCACGGACAAGACGAAAACAGAATTGCTCACACAGGAGCTGGGTCGTGATTACGAGGTATTGAATGTGTACCTGAGAATGTGTACCTGAAGCTTTACTCGGCCTGCCGCCATGCCCATGCACCTATCGATGCGGCACTCGAAGCCTTCAAAAAGGGCGACCAGACGATCGAAGCGATCGAACGGATTGTCGTTGAAACCTATCCTGCTGCCGTGAGGCTGGCCGGCATTCCCCACGCGACAACTCCTTCTGCAGGCCGTTTCAGCATCGCTTTTTCCGTTGCCCTGGCGCTGGTGAAGCAGGAGGCAGGAGCGGATCAATACTGCGAAAAGAACCTGAGAGACGAGACCATCCAGGCCCTGGCGGCGAAGGTGGAGCTCCGTTCCAGTCCCAAGTGGGAGAAGGTGTACCCGCAGAAAAGAGGAGCCACGGTCACCCTGTTGAGCAAGGAGGGCAAATCGTCGACCATGGAGGTGAACCTGGCCAAGGGAGAACCTGAAAATCCGGCAAGCTGGAAAGAAATCCGGGAGAAGTTCAGAAGGAATGCCACTCTGGTTCTCTCCGGCCCTGACGCGGAAAGAGTGGAGCAGGTCGTAAGCACCTTGGAAACGGGCGCCTTGGAGGATTTAACCGGTCTGATGTGAGCGAGAGAAGGGAAGGATCGTCCCCGGCCTGGGGAGCTTCCGGGGAGACTCCGCCGCCCTCTTGGGCCGCGTCTTTTCCACCGGGACCGCGGGAAGAATCTCTGGAAGGTGTACTGAAGAATCGGCCGACCGGCTAGGGGTAGAGGGCAAGAGAGTCGCTTAACAAAGAAAGCGGGTGAGAAGATCATGGGCAAAGATTTCGCAGATAACACCATTCAGTCGGATGTGTTGGTCATTGGAGGCGGAGCCGGAGGCTTGAGGGCCGCCATTGAAGCACGGGACAAAGGGGCGGAGGTCACCTTGCTGGCCAAGGGAGGCGTCCCGGGGGGAGCCAGCGTCATGGCCGCTTTCATCGCAGGGGCCATGGGAGAAGAGTCGGGGACTCCGCAAGAGCACTTCGAGGACACGATCCTGGGGGGCGCCTATTTGAACAACCAAAAACTGGTCAGAACGCTCGTTGAAGACGCCCCCAATCGAATTAGGGAACTCGAAAAGTGGGGAATGCTTTTTGCCCGGGACATCTCGACTCACTACATCGCCGTTCGGGAAGGAGGACACCGGTACCCCCGCTTGGTTCACTCCGCCGGCAAAGGATCAGGGAACCGGACGCCCCACGTGCTCTTCGAACAGGCACTGGCCAGGGGTGTGAAATTTCATCTCTATATGTTCGTGACCGCTCTGATCAAAACCGGCGAAGAGGTCATCGGGGTCACGGCGATCGACATGAAAACCGGCCGGTTCAACTTCTTTCACGCAAAGGCCACCATCCTGGCAGCGGGCGGGACGTCGAAGATCTACAACCGGGGCGCCTGTGCGCGCCTGAACACGGGGGATGGGTTTTCGATGGCCTTCCGGGCAGGCGCGGAACTGGCGAACATGGAGTTCATGCAGTACATCCCCCTGGGGATCATTCACCAGGGAAGTGCGGACGGCTACACGCTGGGTGGTACGCCCAAGGCAAAAGAGGGGTATCTTCTGAACAACCGGGGCGAGCGGTTCATGAAGAACCATGACCCGGTGTGGATGGAAAAAGCCACAAGGGCGAGGATGACCGTCTCCATCGCCAAAGAGATCAAGGAGGGAAGGGGTTTTGAAAGGGGAGGGGTGCTGGTCGATCTGACACGGATCACCGAAGCAGAAAAGGCCCGCCGCCTGAAATACCAGCCCTATTTCCCCTTTTGCCTTAAGGAGATCTACGGTGACAAGGTCGGGGACTTTCTCGAACCCTATGAAGTGAAGCCTACCGCACTTTTTCAAAACGGCGGAGTCCGGATCAACGAGAGGTCTGAAACGACATTGCCCAACCTCTGGGGCGTGGGAGAAATCACTTGCGGCCTTCACGGCGCCAACCGGCTGGGGGGCAATGCCCAGGCCGAATGCCTGGTCTTCGGCAGGATTGCCGGCGAGCGGGCCGCGGAAAGAGCGAAGGAGACCGATTTCCGAAGAATCGACCAGGAGGCGATTGTGAGGGAAAGGGAGAGGGTCTTCGCACCGCTCAACAGGAACGAAGGGGCTCATCCCAAAAAGCTGAAGGAAGAGATACAGAACATCATGATGGAGTACGTGGGCCCTCTGCGCAACGAGGAGGGGCTCAACAAGGGCTTGAGCGCCTTGAAGAAAATACAGGAGCAGGAGAAATCTGTCTACACCAAAGGAAAGTCACGGATCATGAACTTTGAATGGATGGAAGCGCTTGAAATCGGCAACATGCTGGATGTGGCCATGATGACCACGGAGGGCGCCCTGTTCAGGAAGGAATCCAGGGAGTCGCATTATCGAGAGGATTTCAGCGAGCATTTCCCGGCGGGCGACAACCAGAACTGGGGCGTGGAAACGGTCATGAAACGGAGCGACGACCAGATTCGCATCTCCAAGGTGCCCATGGTTTACGACGAGATCAAGCCGGGGGAATTCGAGGTCCAAAAAGTGGACGTTCCGTATCAAACCTTCAAGGCTTAGCCGGTCAACGGAAGAGGGAGTGGGGATTCCATGGAAGGCGAGAAAATCATAAAAGTTCGAGTTCAGCGATTTGACGTAAGTGAAAAGAGGGACCCGCACTACGATGCGTACGAGGTTCCGTTTCAATTCGACAAGATGAAGGTGTTGGACGTGCTGCGGTATATCCAGGAGAAATTGGATCCGACCCTATCCTTCACCTGGGACTGTAGGCTGTGGAATTGCGGGCTCTGCGGTGTGAGCGTCAACAAGAGGCCCTGCAGCGCCTGCCTGACGGACGTGAAAAACGTGATGGCAGAGGAGGGTTTGCTGATCGAGCCTTTGCCGAATTACCCGGTCCTGAAAGACCTCATCATCGACAGATCCGTGGAAATGGAACGGCACAGAAAGATGGGAATCACGTACGAAAAGGGGATCGAAATCCTGCCGTTGGACAAAATCCCGGAACCCATGGATCCGGAGCAGATTGCCCTGTTTCGAGACTGGTATTTGGCGTGTATCGATTGCCTGGCCTGCAGCTCGGCTTGCCCGGCGTTTTCAACGGCGAACACGTTCATCGGGCCGCATCTGAGTGTCAAGATCGCAAAGTACCTGGCCCATCCCGGAGACAAGAAGGATCGGGCCAAGCAAGGGTCTCAAGGGGGAATCTTTCAGTGCCTGAACTGCCGCCGATGCGACGTGGTTTGCCCCTTGTCGCTCGAAATCAGAAGCCGAACCATGGAGCGCCTAAAATCCGAGGCGATTGAAAACGGCTATGCCCCTCCGGCGATCAGAAATTTTCTGGAAAACTCTTACAGGTCCGGAAATCCATGGGGCCTGTCTCCTCTGAAGCGCGCGGATTGGCGTGGAGACCTCCCCATCCCCCTCTTTGATCCGGAAAAGCATTCCCTTCTGCTCTATGTGGGCGATACCGGCTCCTTTGATACGAGAGCTCAGGAAGCCACCCGGAGCCTGGCGAAAATATTGCTGAGGGCTCAGGTGCCTTTCGGCATTCTGGGGGCAAAGGAAAAATCAGACGGGAATGAAGTCCATCGGATCGGAGAGAAAGGGTTGTTTGAGGAGATGGCCAAGAAAAACATCGAAACCTTCAACGCTCTCAATGTCAAAAGGATCGTCACTCTCTCTCCTCATGCGTTCAATACCTTCAAGAACGAGTACCCGAGTCTTGGGGGAACCTACGAGGTCCTGCACTATACCCACCTGTTGATCGAGCTCCTGAGGGACGGCAAACTCCGGTTGAACGGACATCGGCATGGGACAGTGACCTTTCATGACTCCTGTTTCCTGGGAAGATACAACAGCGAGTACGAGGCTCCGAGGGAAATACTGAAATCCATGACCGGTCTGAAACTGGTTGAGATGGAAAGAGCCAGGGAAAACGGCCTATGCTGCGGCGGTGGTGGCGGAAACTTCGTGACGGACCTCGTGGATGTGACGCCCAGGCCGAGCAGTTTGAGGTTGAAAGACGTTGTGGCAACGGGCGCCCGCCTCCTGGCGGTCGCTTGCCCCAAGTGCCTGGTGATGTTTGAGGATGCCGTCAAGAACGACGGCCTGGAAGGAAAAATGATTGTGAAAGACATTTCGGAGATCCTTCTGGAGTCGTTGGCGTGAGAGGTGCCGGGGAATCCGGCAAGACTCGGTTACAGGGGTTTGGCAGGGAGGGCAGGGTCATGTATGGGTGGAGGGGAAGAATCGGGCTGTTGGTTCCTTCTACAAACTTCACTGTCGAGGTTGAGTTTCAGAGAGCCGTTCCCGACGGGGTTTCCGTGCACACCGCGCGCTGCATGTTGAGAGACGTGCAGGACGAGAAAGATAAAGTGGCGGCCATAGCGGAAATGAGCAGAGAGGTGGCCAGGGCTTCCAGGGAGGTGGCCTGCATTAAACCGAAGGTGATTGCCTGGGCCTGCACTGCCGGAAGTTTTGTTAAGGGGATGGGTTATGATCAGGGACTCATCCAGGAGATGGAGACGGAGACAGGCATCACGTCCATCACCACGACGACCGCTGTAGTGAACGCCCTGAAGGCCATGCAGATCCATAGGGTGGCGGTAGCCACTCCCTACATCAGGGAGGTTTACGAGAGACAACGTGTTTTTCTGGAGGAATCCATTCCCGACCTCAAGGTGACTAGAATTGGCGGCGTGGGGATTCTTTCCAGTTTCGAAAAGGGAAATCTCGATCCCACCAGCGCGTATGTCGCAGCCCGTGAGATCGACTCCTCTGAGGCGGAGGCGGTGTTCATCAGTTGCACGGCGTGGCGAACCTTTGAGATTGTCGACGCCCTGGAGCAGGACCTAGGGAAGCCCGTGATTACGAGCAACCAGGCGACGTTGTGGAGTTGTTTAAAGGCGTTGGGGCTATCAGGCATCAAGGGATATGGCCAGTTGCTCGATCGGCATTAGGATCTCGTCGGGTGGCGACGGGTATCCATCCAGTATTTTGTTTTCGGCTCAGCCCGGAGAGATCGGCGATTCGGTGAAGAGAATTGCAGCCTGGGAGGTTGTGTTTGGAGGTGAGGCCTTTGGAAAGGAACTGAAGGATTAGGAGTCATAAGAACGGAGAGATGGTTAGGGCTCTCGGAGGAAAAACCGCAGCAACACGTTGAGAGGAGGGAGGATGCGATGAAGAGACGAATGGTAGGTTTGGGTATGGTGTGGGCTGTCGCGTTATGGGTGGGTCCTCTTTTAACCTTTTCTTTTTCAAATGATTTCCCGAATAAGACAATCACCATCATTAATCCCTACTCCCCCGGAGGATCCCTGGATATGAACTGCCGCTTGATGGCCAAGCATCTGACCCCGGTCCTCAAGAATACCCCGCCTGTTGTGGTCGAAAATCGGACTGGGGGCGGGGGGGTGGTCGGTTACACGGCGGCCGCCGTTGCCCCTCCGGATGGGTACACCATCACGATGCTCGCTACCCCGATGGTTTTCAATTTTTTGGCCACGCAGGGCGTTACCTACACGGAAAAATCCTTCGCCCCCATTGCACAACTCAACTATGAACCGAACCTCCTGATGATTAAGAAAGGCTCAAAACTGGATATGCCGGTCCATGAGCTCTTGCCGTATATCAAGAAGCAACCGAATCAGATCACGATGGCGACAGGCGGACGATGGGCCAGTCTTCATTTGGCCACAGAGGTCCTGGAGGATGCGGCGGGAATGAAGTTCAGAAAGGTGCACTTCACAGGCGGGGGGCCTGCGGTCACCAATCTCCTCGGAGGACATGTCGACATTCTGTTCAGCTACTTCAGTGAGACCCATATGCACATGATCCCGGCAGGAGAAATCAAGCCTCTTGCCATTGCTTCGGAGACTCGGTCTCCCTTCCTTCCCGATGTCCCCACCTTGAAAGAACTGGGGGTCAACGTGGTGGTAGGAACATGGAGAGGGCTGGCTGCCCCGGCCAAGACCCCCGCCTCCGTCATCGGTGCCCTGGAGAAGGCCTGCCATGATGTGGTGCTGAATCCAGCGGCCGTTCAAGACTGGCGAAACATGAACTTGGTGCCTTCTTACCTGGGGAGCAAAGAGTTCGAAAAGTTGATTGCTGCAGATGTTGAGAAATACAAGCCGATTATCGAGCGCCTCAAGAAAGAAGAATAGACCTGGCGGTTCGGAGGGGCTTTAGCGGACCTTTGTTGACCGATGGCTGGAGATTTGAGATCGCCGCGCGCTTTCCACTTGATGCAAAGAGACGGACTTAAGCCGGTCCTGTGAAGCATTGACCCACTGGGTGTGGAGATTGAAAGTGGACTTTCTGGTTCCTCTTTTCACGGGCTTCACCGATGTTCTGACCTTAGAGCGACTTCTCTATTGCGCTCTGGGCGTCTCCTGGGGAATGATGGTGGGGATCCTT
>JALOPA010000120.1 GCA_025454125.1 Thermodesulfobacteriota bacterium | reverse complement strand
GGATGCCCGCGGGGAGCTACTTATTCGTGGTATACGTACAGCCCTGTTCGTCTCAAGTATCCTCTCATTCGATCTGTTCTTTTGGAAATGTGGCGGGAAGCGGTCCACCGGCATTCCGATCCTGTGGCGGCGTGGAGCAGCATCGTCGGGGACCCTGAGAAGCGGCGTGCCTACCAGAAGGAGCGCGGTAAAGGGGGTTTTGTCCGGGTCTCCTGGGATGAAGCTGCGGGCCTCATCGCCGCCTCCCTCATTTACACCATCAAGACCTACGGCCCGGACAGAATTTTCGGATTCACGCCGATTCCCGCTATGTCCATGGTGTGCTACGCCTCTGGCGCGCGGTTTCTCTCCCTAATCGGCGGGTCCATGCTGAGCTTCTATGACTGGTACTGTGATCTTCCTCCTGCCTCTCCACAGATCTGGGGAGAGCAGACCGACGTTCCTGAAAGCGCAGACTGGTATGAGTCGACCTACATGATCGTTTGGGGGACCAATCTGCCTATGACACGCTCTCCGGATGCCCACTTCTTTACAGAAGCCCGTTATCGGGGAGCGCGCGTCTGCGCCGTCGCACCGGACTATGCGGAATACGTGAAGTTCGCAGACACCTGGCTGCCGGCAAGGGCGGGAACCGATGCGGCCTTGGCTATGGCCATGACCCACGTTGTTCTCAAGGAGTTTTACCTGAATCAAACGATTGACTATTTCGACTCCTATGCCAAGTCTTACACCGATCTCCCCTTTGCCGTGATCCTGGATGCTCATGGGGAGACCTATACGGCGGGACGATTTCTTAGAGCCTCGGACCTGGGTATTGAAACCAACAACCCTCAGTGGAAAACGATTCTTTTCGATGCGATCTCGGGCGGATTTTGTGTTCCCAATGGCAGTATCGGCTTTCGCTGGAACGAAGAGGGCCGCTGGAATCTCAAGCTGGAAGCCGCCGGGAAAGCGGTTGACCCTGTGCTCAGCTACGCATCAAGCGCCGATTCCTGGATAAGGGTTTCCTTTCCCCTCTTCGATTTTGACGGTGGAAGGACGAGGTACGGAACCGTGCCGGCAAAAATAATCGAGACCCCGTCAGGAGTGTTGCAAGTCACCACGGTCTTCGACCTCATGGCTGCCCATGTGGGTGTCCCAAGGGGTGAAGGGAAAGAACATCCGGAAGATTGCGGCCGTGATTATGATGACCCAACGCCCTATACCCCGGCATGGCAGGAGGCGATCACTGGAGTGCCCCGAGAAGACGCCGTCAGGGTCGCAAGGGAGTTCGCGGAGAATGCCGTGAAGACCAGGGGCAAATCCATGATCTTTCTGGGTGCGGGAACGAACCACTGGTTTCACAGCGACATGATCTACCGATCCATCATCAATCTCACCACCCTTTGCGGGTGCCAGGGCGTCAATGGCGGGGGATGGGCCCATTACGTAGGGCAGGAAAAGGTCCGGCCTCAAGCCGCCTGGTCCCAAGTGGCTTTCGGGCTGGATTGGAGTCGGCCGCCTCGTCAGCAAAACGGAACCTCCTTTTACTATTTCGCTACCGATCAGTGGCGCTACGACAGTCTCAGCCCCCGTGACCTTCTCTCTCCTCTGGCCGGCGAGCCTGCGTCCCGGCACATGGCCGATTATAACGTGACCGCGGCACGGCTGGGGTGGCTGCCCTCCTATCCGCAGTTCAACCGAAACCCTCTCGATCTTTGCCGTGAAGCCTGTGCTCAAGGCTTTTCAAGAGACGAGGAGATCGTTTCAAGAGTCGTGACGCAGCTGAAAACAGGCGAATTGCGGTTCGCATTGGAAGACCCGGACAACCCGGCCAATTTTCCCCGGGTATTGTTCCTGTGGCGAGCCAACCTGCTGGGAGCGAGCGGCAAGGGGCACGAGTATTTCCTCAAACACCTCCTTGGGGTGGAGAACGCCGTGCGGAATTCCGAGACACCCCTCCGTCCGTTGGAAATTCAATGGCGTGAGCCGGCTCCGGAGGGCAAGCTGGACCTGCTGGTAACCATGGAAATGCGCATGTCCACGAGCGCCCTTTACGCGGATGTGGCATTGCCTGCGGCAGGCTGGTACGAAATGCACGATCTTAACACAACGGATATGCATCCCTTCATACACCCCTTCAACCCAGCCATTGATCCTCCGTGGGAAACCCGCACCAACTGGGAGCAGTTCAAAACCATCGCCGCTGCCTTTTCCGAACTGGCGAGCAAACACCTTGGCGAGATGAAGGATCTCGTGGCAGCGCCACTGATGCACGACACTCCGGGAGAGATCGCCCAGGGTGAAGTCCTGGATTGGCGAAAAGGCGAAACCGAGCCGGTCCCCGGCAAAACCATGCCCAGCCTGACGGTCGTTACCCGCGATTACCCGAATGTCTATCAAATGATGACTGCCCTTGGGCCGCTTGCCGCCAAGGTCGGCGTTGGATCCAAAGGCGTCATCTGGAAGGCGGAACAGGAAGTTGCTGAATTGAAGGACAAGCTCGGCGTTGTGGATAGACCCGGGATCAGTCAAGGGATGCCCTCCCTTGAAACCGGAAAGCAGGTGGCTGAAGCTATTCTCACCTTGGCACCGGAGACAAACGGCGAAACCGCCGTGAGATCATGGGAAAGTCTGGAGAAAAAAACGGGCCTCCAACTCCGCCACCTGAGCATGCGACGCCAAGGGGATAAGTTTTCATTTGCAGACCTGAACGCTCAACCCCGCAAAATCATCACTTCACCCATCTGGAGCGGAATCGAATCGGAAGAGCGGCGCTACTCTCCGTTTGTAATCAACATTGAGGAGAAAGTGCCTTTTCGGACCTTGAGTGGGCGCGCGCATTTCTACCACGATCACCCCTGGATGCGTGATTTTGGGGAGAGCCTGGCTCTCTACCGCCCTCCTCTGGACATGCAGGCCCTCGGCTCGATAATCGGAAAACGGGAAGATCCGAATGAACTGGTGCTCAACTACCTGACCCCCCACTCCAAGTGGTCGATCCACAGCACCTATTCGGACACCTTGACCATGTTGACTCTTTTCAGGGGCGGAGAGGCCATCTGGATCAACAACGAAGATGCAGAGAGAATAAGCGTCAAGGACAACGATTGGCTCGAGTGTTTCAATGTCAACGGGGTGATTATGGCCAAGGCGGTGGTAAGCCATCGCATCCCGCCGGGAAAGGCTTTCATGTATCATGCCCAGGAACGATTGATCAATACCCCCGGCTCAAAGCGGTCAGGTCTCAGGGGCGGCACCCATAATAGCGTGACCAGAATCATGGTCAAGCCGACCCATATGATCGGCGGATACGCTCAGCTCAGTTACGGATTCAATTATTATGGTCCTGTGGGGTCCCAGCGGGACGAAGTGATCGTGGTGCGAAAAGCAGGGGAGGTGGATTGGTATGAAGATTAAAGCCCAGTTTGCCATGGTCTTGAATCTGGATAAATGCATCGGCTGCCACACCTGCAGCATTCCCTGCAAGAACGTCTGGACCGGCAAAAGCGGTGCGGAATACATGTGGTTCAACAATGTGGAGAGCAAGCCCGGCATAGGATATCCCAGGCAGTGGGAGAACCAGGAGGTGCACCGCGGTGGATGGCGTCTGAAGAGCGGTCGGCTTGAGCTGAGGGCAGGCGGCAGGATCCAGAAAATGCTCAATATTTTTCATAACCCGGATCTGCCAACGATCGATGAATACTACGAACCGTGGAGCTACGATTACGATAAGCTCATTCAGAGCCCCCCTCGCAGACACCAGCCTTCCATTCGTCCTGTTTCTCAGATTACCGGCGAAACAATGCAAATCAAGTGGGGGCCGAACTGGGAGGATGACCTGGCCGGCGTGACCGAGAGCGGCGCAGGCGATTTAAACTTCAGTTCTCTGGATTACCGGGTTTACCTCCAGTTCCGAAACGTTTTCATGTTCTACCTTCCCCGCCTCTGCGAGCACTGTCTGAACCCGGCATGCGTGGCCTCCTGCCCGTCCGGGGCCTTGCATAAACGGGAGGAAGACGGAATTGTGCTGGTGGATCAGGAGCGCTGCAGGGGGTGGCGCTTCTGCGTTTCAGGATGCCCTTACAAAAAAGTGTATTTTAACTGGAAGACAGGGCGCTCGGAAAAGTGCCTTTTCTGCTATCCGAGAATAGAGGCGGGGCTGACCACCCTCTGTGCGCACACCTGCGTCGGCCGGATCCGTTACGTGGGCATCGTTCTGTATGACGCGGAAAGGATCTCGGCTGCCGCATCGGCGCCCTCGGACAGCGCCGTGTATCCGGCCCATTTGGATATGATTCTCGACCCCGGTGACCCGGAAATCCGCAACGAGGCGGCAGCGCAGGGGATCCCGCCGAATTTTATCGAAGCGGCCGCCGATTCCCCGGTCTACAAGCTGGCCAAAGTCTGGAAGCTTGCCTTGCCTCTGCATCCGGAATACCGGACGCTGCCCATGGTCTGGTACGTGCCGCCTATCAGCCCTGTCCTATCTTATGATAAAAGCATGGAAGGGAGGGATGTGGTCGACACCTTACGGATACCGGTCACGTACCTGGCCAACCTCCTCACCGCCGGTGATGAGAGGCCGGTGCGGCTGGCGCTCAAACGCCTTTTAGCGATTCGGCAGTATATGCGATCTATTCGGGTTGAAAACCAGGTGGATGAGAATTGCCTGGAAAGGGTGGGATTGACCGCCGGTACCGCCCAGCAGGTCTACCGCCTGCTGGCCTTGGCCCGGCTCAACGAGCGCTTTGTGATCCCCACAGCCGCTCGGAAACAAACGGGGGATGCGTTTCAACGCCAAGGCGCTTGCGGCTATCCGGATCAGGGATGATTTGCGCCTCACGCAGGAATGGCTTGGGAAAAAATGAAGGAAGGACGAGTGGAATTCAAGGTTATTTCCGAGCTGATGCAGTACCCGGATGAAGGATTCATGAAACGGCTTCCGGAGGTGGAGGCTGCGGTTGCTGAACTGCCGGAAGAGTTTGGAGAAAAGATAGAAGCCTTCATCTCGTTCATCAAGGCCCAATCACCGATTCGCCTCCAGGAAACCTACACGGCGGCGTTTTACATGAACTCGAAGACCACCTTGAACATGGCCTACCACCACTGGGGCAACAGCGAGCAAAGAGCTCTGGCGCTCGCTGGACTGGAGCGGGTCTACCGGGAGGCAGGCTACGAGAGGATCGGCGGGGAGTTGCCCGATTTCTTGCCTCTGATGCTGGAATTTCTTTCCATCAACCCCGGTGCTTACGAGAGTGAGCCTCTGCGGCAGTGTCTCTCAGAGGCTGAACTCCTTCCAGCTCAACTCAAGATAAGCGCTCCCGGGTATGCAGGACTATTGGATGCTCTGGTCTACATTCTGAGAAAGGTCTAAGGAGAGGACCGTGGATCTTGCTTATGAGCTGGCCTTCGTCGTGTTTCCCTATCTGTGTCTTGCCGTATTTGTCGTCGGTCACGCCTATCGCTACAGGTCGGACCGGTACGGCTGGAACGCCCAATCGAGCGAGTTCCTGGAAAAGAACTCTCTCTTTTACGGTTCTGTTTTTTTTCATTTCGGAATTGTGTTGACCCTGCTGGGCCACGCAGGCGGCCTGCTGATTCCTCAGGCCCTTTACGATATCGCGGGGATCCGGAGCGAGACCCACCTGGCTATCGCTTATTGGATGGGGCTGCTCGTAGGTGCTGCTGCATTGGCGGGAGCTCTGCTGCTTCTCCGAAGGCGAATCACCCATTCGCGGCTCCGCGCGACAAGCACGGTGAATGACGCGATCACTCTTGGCGCGCTCGTTGTCGTCATCGGCGCAGGGATGTACAATGTGCTTTTCGGTCATCATAACGTGCTTTACACCGTGGCACCGTGGATTCGGGGAGTGTTGACCTTCACCCCTGACCCCGGACTGATGCGCCAGGTGCCGATCAGCTACAAGGTTCACGTCCTGAGCGCCCTGGCCTTGCTGGGGTTTTCTCCCTTCAGCCGGTTGGTCCACGTCTGGAGCGCTCCCCTTGGATACCTGTTCAGAAAGCTCCTTATCTTCAGACGTGATGAGGAGGGAACGAATCGAGGTGAGGTTCCATGTCGGCCCATACCAGGATCAGAGGTGCAATAGCGGAATTTCCGCCCGCCTATTTTTCCATGGTCATGGCAACAGGCATTGTTTCCATCGCTGCCATGCAGGAAGGATTCCCGCTTATTGCCCGATCCCTTATGTATCTCAATACCGTCCTGTTTGCGATCTTATGGGGAATCACCCTGGCACGCCTCGTTGTTTATCCCACGAAAATGCTCTCCGATCTGAGTGATCATTTGCGGGCTCCAGGTTTTTTTACAGTGATCGCTGCCACCTGTGTGCTCGGAAGTCAGTTCATCGTCTTGAGAAAAGCTAGCTCCATCGCAGCGGCTCTGCTCGCAGCAGGTCTGGTCCTGTGGTTGGTG
>JALOPA010000119.1 GCA_025454125.1 Thermodesulfobacteriota bacterium | reverse complement strand
CAAAAGCCTGAAAGCCTATTCCATGTCGCTCGACAGGCTTGCAGGCCTGGACATAAAATACGTGTTCACAGGGCACGGGGAATACATCAGAGATTTGCCGGGCCTGATTTCTACTTATAAGAGGCACCAAAGGGAAAGGATGGAACTGGTCTTTAAAGCCCTCCACAATCGGAAAAGAACGCTCTATGAAATCATCGGAGATGTCATCCGCGAAGTGCCTGACGGCGACGTGTTCCTTGCCATATCCGAGATTTTCGTCCACCTGGAGATTCTGCTCGAAGACGAAAGAGCCGAGCTGGTCGACCCCGGCCCTCCTGCCTTGTACCGATCCTGGTAGATCCCACAGAAAAAGCATTTGAAAATCTTGACCTTCTTGCTGAAAGAGAATATTTTCTGAACGTTAGACAAAGCTGAATCACTCCTGGAGCCACGATTACCATGATCAACGGCTTCTGTGAAAAGAACAAGAGCCTCATTTCCTTTGATTGGAGATGAGGTTTCTATTTTTGGAGTCCATCGGCAATATTCTGGGGCCGTTTTGACCGCATCTGACAAAGATCCAGTCCACTCTGTAGGCCGGAATTAATTAAGGGGGCGATAGAAAAACAGGCGGGCAGCATCGAATCCGCTGGAGGGCCTATGACAGGCAACTCCAGACGCTCCTGCCGTTGTGGAGGCGAAGCTCACCCCCAGCGAGCGCTCAAACTGAAGTGACTTGCATTTGCCGGTCGAAAAAATGTACGGAGGAGCAGACTTTTGCGAAGAGGAACTCGTGGCAAGAACGGCTAAAGGCTATGCGGAGGACCGCTATGAAAAGGCTTAAATATGATCAGATCGGATACTGGTCAGAAGTCAAGCTCGATATCATCAAGGAATACGCCTCCGCCTATACCAGAATAATGGCTGCACAAAAGGACCCCTGTTTTACCTATATCTACATAGACGCTTTTGCGGGTGCTGGAAGGCATATTTCCCGAAAGACCGGGCAATTCGTCCCGGGAAGCCCCTTGAATGCTCTTAATATAGAAAAGCCCTTCCATGAATATCATTTCATTGATCTCAATGACCTTAAGGTCGCGGAGTTGGAAAATCTCGCAGGTGAGAGGAAAGACGTTTTCATCTACAACGGCGACTGCAACAAAATACTACTCGAAGAGGTACTACCCCTGGCTGATTATGCAAAGTATCGACGAGCACTCTGCATTCTTGATCCTTATGGGCTGCACCTGAATTGGGAAATCCTTAAGGCCGCAGGTGCGATGAAATCCATAGAAATCTTTTTGAACTTTCCGGTGATGGATATTAACATGAACGTGCTCAAGCACGATCAGAGTAAAGTGGACCAAGAACAAATTGACAGAATGAATGCCTTCTGGGGGGATGAATCCTGGCGGGACGTTGCCTATAGAAAATCAAGACAGAAATCACTTTTTGGACCCGAAAAAGAGGAGAAAACGACGAACGAAGCGTTAGAAGCTGGGTTCAGGCGAAGGTTAAGGGAGGTAGCTGGGTTTGGGTATGTTCCTGAGCCAATGCCCATGAAGAACTCGAAGGATGCGATTGTGTACTATCTTTACTTCGCCTCTCAGAAGCCGGCTGCGAAGGATATTGTGAAAGACATCTTCAAGAAATACTCCGACAGGAGAGAAAGCTGATGGGGAGCAAGTCATCAATCGAATGGACAGAATACACATGGAACCCGGTAACGGGATGTACAAAGATAAGTCCAGGGTGCCTGAACTGTTATGCGGAACGGATGGCGAGGCGGCTGCAATCCATGGGGCAGCCAAACTACAGTGAGGGATTCAAAGTCACTTTGCACGAGAACGCGTTAAGGGCTCCTTTCGGGTGGAGGAGACCGTCGATGGTCTTTGTCAATTCCATGAGCGACCTGTTCCACAAAGACGTGCCAGCGTCCTTTATTCAGAAAGCGTTTGAGGTGATGCGGAGCCTGCCACAGCATCATTTCCAAATCCTGACCAAGCGCGCCGAACGCCTTGCGGAACTCAGTCGGTCGTTGCCATGGGCAAGGAATATCTGGATGGGGGTAAGCGTTGAGAATAAAGATTACATCCAAAGAATCGGCATTCTCAGGCAGACAGATGCATGTGTGAAATTTCTGTCGATCGAGCCTTTGCTGGGACCGATTTCGGGGCTGGACCTGACTGGCATCGATTGGGTGATAGTCGGAGGAGAATCAGGGCCAAAGGCGAGGCCAATGAAAGAGGAATGGGCCACGAGCATAAGGGACCAATGTCTTGATGCTGGGGTAGCTTTCTTTTTTAAGCAGTGGGGAGGCACAAACAAAAAGAGAAGTGGCCGAACGCTCGAAGGACGAATTTGGGACGAAATGCCTAGGGCGGCGGCCTAACAGTCGTAAGGAAGAGATGGATCCTGGACATCGAGGCTGGAATTTGAACGGGCATGTTCCTGATTGACTTGCCAGGGTTCAATCTAAACGCCCTTCGAGGATCCCATAAACATTATAGCATACATGTGAGCGGCCCTTGGTCCATCACCTTTGAGTGGGAACAAGGGGAGGCGCTGCGGGTCGATCTTGAAAAGTATCATTGAGGAACGGCATGGAAAAATATTCGGCAAAAAGACCTTTGAAGCGCTCTCCAGCACATCCGGGTGAGGTTCTTCGTGAGGATGTACTTCCTGCCCTCGGGTTGTCGGTCAGCGAAGCTGCGAGACGCTTAGGGGTTTCCCGTCAGCAGTTGCACCGTATCCTGGCCTGCACCCATCCGATCACGACGGACATGGCCCTCAGGATCGGCAAGTTTGCAGGGAACGGGCCGGAGCTATGGCTGCGCATGCAGCAAGCTTATGATTTGTGGCATGTCGAGCGGCGAATGGAAAACGAGTTATCGAAAATCGAGCCGGTCGCTTCCGTTGAATCCGAGGCCTAGGTTTAGGGCGAAATCGTGTTTTGACAACTCTGTCGTCATTTGGAATGACAAATGACGACAGAGTTGTCAATTGAGCCCGCCCGATGGAAGGGCCGAGATGGATTTCCCTTGAATTCTGAGATAGGCCTGAGGTAATTTCCTGAATAAGTTTGACAATGACCTCTATTTCTGTCGGGATCGCCATCCTTCGGCCAAAGGGTATTGCCCTTCAGGCAAGGGCAAGATAAGTCAACTCCTCCACGAGAACCTGTTTAAAATGGCCGCTGCATCATACAAAGACATCAAAGACTCCTTAACTCAACTTTATGCTAAGCAAGAGCCTCCAAGAATCCACTGAAGCGATGGCCAAAGATCAAAATTACTGGTTACAGAAGCTCGCAACACTTCGGATTGACCGCGCGCGAGGAAATCCTGCGCCTCACAAGCCGCTTCTTCTGTTGGTCATCTTGGAGATGATGGAGAAGGGTTTTTCTGCCAGGTGAATCCAAGTACTGGCCTGAACGTGACTACCTCGGCTGGCATCGCAACCGACACGGATTCTTTTGCTAATAACGCTCAATTGCTCTTGATGGCTGCGTGAATTGCCGCGTTGTTGCTCTCTGTCGCGCAGGAGGTCAAAATAATTTCCGACGTGTGGGCACCGATCAATTCAGCCACCTGAGCCCGTGCCGTTTCGATGACTGATTTGAGCTTGGAGCCGAACTTGTAGGAACTGGATGGATTGCCCCATTCGGAGGTCAGGTAGGGCATCATCGCTTCCAGAACCTCGGGTAAGATGGGCGTCGTAGCATTACGATCAAGGTAAATCATATTGCGATATCAGATATGTCTTTATGGTTGCTGATCTAGCCGAACGTAGGGCCTTTAAGGCATCATTGATACCGGATTAGAACCTTTTAGACGATCCTGATTCTTGTTGCAACATCCAAGAAGAACTCGCGGGACCAGGTGGAGTTTTTTGTGCGAAAGCTGGCATAGTATGTCGACGAAATTCCGACATACCATGCACAAATCATGGCCATTTGGGATAGGAGGGCAGACCGAGCAAGCTTGACATAGGCCGCCTGACGACTAATTTTATGACCGAATGAACCAACAGCCCTTGTGAGCCTCGACGCCCCGGCCGGAGTGATTTGACCATGACCGAATTCGTAAACCAACATGAAGCGACCATCCGCCTGGCTTTCTTTTTCGGCATTCTTCTGCTCATAGGCCTGTTTGAGGTTCTGGCGCCGCGGCGGCCGCTGACCACGTCCAAGGTGAGCCGGTGGTTCGGAAATCTGGGAGTGGTGGTCATCAGCACAGTGTTGCTGCGCATCGTGTTCCCTGTAACAGCGGTTCAGCTCGCCCTCTGGGTTGACCAGAAAAGCTGGGGGGTGTTTAACGTGTTGGACCTTCCTTACTGGATGGTGGTGCTTGCTTCCGTCATCCTCCTCGACTTCATCATCTACCTTCAGCACGTCATGTTCCATGCCGTTCCTACGCTCTGGCGCCTGCACATGATGCATCATGCCGACCTGGACTATGATCTGACCACAGGCATCCGTTTCCATCCGATTGAGATCCTGATCTCCATGGTGATCAAATTCGGGGCGGTCGTCGTCCTTGGGGCCCCGGCTCTTGCCGTGGTGCTCTTTGAGATCATTCTGAACGGCATGGCCATGTTCAACCACGGAAACTTCTTCCTCCCTCTGGCATTGGACCGGGTGTTGCGCTGGTTCGTGGTGACCCCGGACATGCACCGGGTCCATCATTCCGTGTTTCCGAGCGAGACCAATTCCAACTATGGATTTAATCTCTCCTGGTGGGACCGGCTCATGGGGACCTACCGGGGCCAGCCCCGTCTGGGGCACGACGGGATGACCATCGGCCTGAACCAGTTTCGGGACCCCTCCAAGCTCACCCTTCCCTGGATGCTCATCCTTCCCTTTGTAGGCAAGCAGGGCAATTACGCCATCAACCGCCGAGGCACCCAGAACGAGGGATGACCTCCAGCTGGAGACAGGCTGCCGAAGGGCTGGCGTTCATCGCAGAATTCCTTAAGGCATTGTGCCGAGGCGGGGGGCATGAAAGGCCACGGCCGAAGCAGAACTGATCGATTCAGAGGGTTTGCTTGATGTTGTAGCCGGCTTCCCGGAGTTTGGCTATGACTTCTTTGGCGTGGTCGTGGCCGCGCGTTTCGAGGTTGAGCTTGACGCGGCTGACCTGGATGGGGTTTTCAGGTGTCAGACGGTCATGGAGGATGTGGAGGATGTTGGCTTTTTCTCGGGCGACAATCCCGATGAGTTTCCACAGAGACCCTGGAACGTCGAGAAGGTCCACCTCGATGCGGATGAGCCTTCCCATGCGGATGGAGCCCCTTTGCAGGATCCGGTCGATGGTGTTGATCTCGATGTTGCCGCCGCTGATAATGAGGATGTAGCGTTTCGAGCGGTGGGTGATGCGGCTCTCCATGAGGGCTGCCAGGGGAACAGCCCCAGATCCTTCAGCGATGATGTTGGCTTTGTCTAGAAGATTGAAGATCGCGCTTGCGATGCTTTCTTCATCGACGCCCACCATCTCGTCCACGTATTTCTGAATGATGGAGAAATTGAGGTCCCCGGGCCGGTTGACGGCAATGCCGTCTGCAAGGGTGTGGCACACCTCCACCAGGGAAGGAGATCCCTGCTGCAGGGACCGGATCATGGAAGGGCAGACACTGGTTTGCACACCGATGACTCGGACTCCGGGAACAAGGGCCTTTGCCGCGAGGGCAATGCCGGAGATCAACCCCCCTCCGCCTACCGGCACCACCACCGCTGTGTCCTTATCCAGGGCCTCCATAATCTCCAGCCCCACGGTGCCCTGCCCCGAGATGACATGAGGGTCGGCGAAGGTGGGAATCATGATCTTGCCCGTTTGGCCGGCGAGCTGTTCAGCGTGTTTGTAAGCATCACTAAACTGCTTTCCGAAAAGGATCACCTCAGCCCCATATTCCCTGACGGCCAGCAGCTTTCGGATGGAAACGTCCTCAGGCATGACAATGGTGGCTTTGATCCCGAGCCGGGCGGAAGCCCAGGCCACCCCCTGGGCATGGTTGCCTGCGGAAGCCGCGATCACACCCTTTTCCTTTTCATCAAGGGACAGATGGATGAGGCGGTTGTAGGCGCCCCGCACCTTGAAGGACCCGGTTTCCTGGAGATTTTCCAATTTAAGAAAGACTTCAGAGCCGACGATCCGGCTCAAGTAACTGGACCGGATGAGAGGAGAGGGCTGGATTACCCCGGCAAACCTCTCTTGAGCCATTTGGATGTGTTTGAACTGGACGGGCATAAGATAGTTCACCGTTCACTGTTGTCCGTTCACCGAGAAAAACGAAGAGTTCACCGTTCACCGTTGTCCGTTCACCGAGAAGGACGAAGAGTTCACCGATCACCGTTGTCCGTTCACCGACAAGGACGAAGAGTTCACCGATCACCGTTGTCCGTTCACCGACAAGGACGAAGAGTTCACCGTTCACTGTTCTCCGTTCAATG
>JALOPA010000118.1 GCA_025454125.1 Thermodesulfobacteriota bacterium | reverse complement strand
GGTCTTGTCCGGTTCCTTGGCCTTGGCCACCCCTCTCTTGGGCCGCCTCGGCTCCACCTTGGCGACCTCCTTGGGCTCCTTGTCCCTATCGATCTCTTTTTCTTTCTCAGGTTCCGGCTCCTTGACCTTCCCCCTCTCCTTTTCCTTTTCCTTCTCTTTCACTTCCGCGCCGCGCACGTCGATCACGATTCGAAAGGGGTCGTGCAGAGGGAAGACCTTGAACCCCTCGATGTTGTTGATGTCCAGAACCACCCGAACCGTGTCCTTGGTGTACTGCCCGGCCCGGGCGCCCTGAAGCAAGCCGTTCTGGATGGAGATCGCGCTGTCGATGTCGCTCGACACGTGGGCGCCCTTTAAATCCAGGTACAGGCGCCTCGGCTTGTTCTGCTCTTTGTTTTCAGGAAGAAGGTGGTGCTCGTACTGAACCGGCCGCTCCAGATCGATGACCACGCGGGTGTAGTTGGGCGTGGACCAGTGCCGGATGCCCTGGACCTGGGTCAGCCCCGGGGCCCTGGCATTGGCCTCCTTGATCTCCTTCTGGCTCTCCTTTTTGCTGATCATTCCCGAGAGCTTCTCCACCATCTGCTGTGCCTTGGGCCGCATATCTCCCTTGGGGAACTTTTTCTCCACCTTCAGGAATTCCAGATACGCTTGAGTGACGTCCTTCTTCTCCTGGTAGGTGATTTCCCCGATCCGGTACTGGGCATCATCCGCGACCCGGTGGTTGGGATGCTCGTTGGCCACTCTCCTGTAGAGCTCGACGGCCGCGTCCAGGTCCTGGGGCCTGCCCGAGTACCCGTAGAGGCTCTCCTCCAGCTTGGCTCCCCTGAAGAGAGCCCACCCCGCCTCTTCGCTCTGGGGATAGCGGGCGGCCACGTCGCGGTAGGCCTCAACGCACTCGGTCCACTTGTGGCGAAGCTTCTTCTTGTCCTTGCTCTGCAGCAGGCTGTCCGAACACCGGTCCGCCTTTTCAAGAAGGCTCTTTGCGGAAGAAGACGACTGGGCAAGCGCAACCCGTGGCGCGAGAGTCAGGGCGAGGAGAATCAGGAAAATGGGAATCCGCTGGACGATCATGACGACTGGCGACTCAGATACTCCTTCATTTTGTTGATCTCGATCAGGGCCTCCAGGGGAGTCATGGAGGACAGATCCAGATTCTGAATCCACTTTCGCAGGCGCTGGTCCTGGGCCCCGAAAAGGCTCAGCTGGGCGGTTTCTTTTCTTTCCCGGCCGGTCCGCTCGACCGCCATCCGGGGGCTTCCCACCTCGTTGCCTTCCCCCTGCTCCAGGTTTTCCAGGATCTCCCTGGCTCGACCGATGACCGGGTGGGGAATCCCCGCGATCCTCGCCACCTGGATGCCGTAGCTCCGGCTCGTGCCGCCCGGGACCAGTTTCCTCAGGAAGATAATCTGGTCCTTCCACTCTTTCACGGCAATGTTGAAATTTTTCACCCTGGGCTTGGCCTCCACGAGCTCCGTCAGCTCGTGATAGTGGGTGGCGAAGAGCGTTCTCACGCCCTTGCCGTCGCGGTCGTGAAGGGCTTCGGCCACGGCCCAGGCGATGCTGAGCCCGTCATACGTGCTCGTTCCTCTTCCGATCTCGTCCAGGATCACGAGGCTCTTGGGAGTCGCATGGCGCAGAATGTTGGCCGTCTCGTTCATCTCCACCATGAAGGTGCTCTGGCCCTTGGTGAGGTCGTCGGATGCGCCGATCCGGGTGAAAATGCGGTCCACCACTCCGATGGTCGCTCGGGAGGCGGGAACAAAGCTCCCCATCTGCGCCATGAGCACCGTGAGCGCCACCTGTCTCAGGACCGTGGACTTGCCTGCCATGTTCGGTCCGGTGATGATGAGCACCTGCTGCTCTTGGTCATCGAGGTGAATGTCGTTGGGCACAAAATCTTCCTCCTTCACCGTCTCTTCGATGACCGGGTGCCTCCCGTCCACGATCTCAATGACAGGCCCCTCGTTCACCTCCGGCAGGGTGTAGCCCTTCAACTCCGCCGCCTCGGCAAGAGCGGCCAAAGCATCCACCTCCCCTATCCGCTTGCCGGTTTCACGGATGCGCTGGTTTTCGCGGGCCACGCTCTTTCTCACGTCTTCAAAGATCTCGAACTCCAGGGCGACTCTTTTTTCTTCGGCCCCCAGGACCAGGTCTTCGTACTCCTTCAGCTTCTCCGTCACGTACCGCTCGCCGTTGGCCAGGGTCTGCCTTCGGATGTAGTCGGAGGGCACCAGGTGCAAATTGGCTTTGGAGATCTCGATGTAGTACCCGAACACCCGGTTGTAGCCCACCTTGAGGCTGGAAATGCCGGTTCTCTGCTGCTCTGCAACGGCCAGATCCGCGATCCAGGTTTTCCCGTCACGGGTCGCGCGGATCAGGCGGTCCAGATCCTCGCGATACCCCTCCCGGATAAGCCCCCCCTCTTTCAGGGACACAGGAGGATCCTCGCAGATCGCCTTGTCGATGAGTTCGGCCACGTCCTGAAGGGGGTCCAGTTTCTCGGCGATCTCGTTGAGCCGCTCGCTGGGAGAACCGGCCAGCCTCTCCTTGATCGAGGGCAGCCGGCGGCTCGACTGTTTGAGAGCCACGAGATCCCTGGCATTGGCCCGCCCCATGGAGATCCGGGCGTTGAGCCGCTCCATGTCCAGAACCCCGTCCAGGGGCTCCCGGATCTCTTCCCTGAACACCCGGTCCCCCCTGAAGCTTGCCACCGCAGCGAGCCGGAGCCGTATCTCCCGCAGGTCCAGGAGCGGGTAGCCGATCCACTTCCGGAGCTGACGGCTCCCCATGGGGGTCACGGTCCTGTCCAGAATCTGAAACAGCGACCCTTTCAGCGACTGGCGCCTCACGGTTCTGAACAGCTCGAGGTTCGACGCGGTCGCTTCGTCGAGAAACATGAAGTCGCCCAGGCGATAAGTGACCAGATCCTTGATGTGGCCGGGGTTCACCTTCTGCGTGGTCTGGACATAGTGGATGAGCGCGCCCGCTGCGAGAACGGCCCTGTCCATGTCCTCGCATCCGAAGGGGGCCAGGGACCGGACGCCGAGTTGGTCTTTCAAGAGGTTTTCGGCGAGGTCTTCCTGAAAAGCCTCCTTGGAGAGGATCTCGAGGCGGTAGGCCGAGAGCCCCCTTTGATGCGCCAGGCCGTCCTTGTCCAGCAGCAGGAGTTCGGCCGGCTTGATTCTTCCCAGTTCGTCCAGAACCTCTGACCACTCTTCGATCTCCGCGACCCGGAATTCGCCCGTGGACAGGTCCAGGTGGGCCAGGCCAAAGGGCTTTTCACTTCCCGCGAGCGCGGCCATGTAGAGATTCGACTTGCTGTCCACTTCCCCGTCTTCGAGCACCGACCCGGGG
Organism: Thermodesulfobacteriota bacterium; assembly: GCA_025454125.1. The sequence goes on along the minus strand of JALOPA010000118.1, from coordinate 3,084 downwards.
GTGACGATGCGGATCACCTCCCTCTTCACAATGCCTTTGGCGGTTTGAGGGTCCTCCACCTGCTCGCAGATGGCCACCTTGCACCCGTTCTCGATCAGCTTGGCGATGTAGGACTTGGAGGAGTGATGAGGCACACCGCACATGGGAACCTTCTCGCCGTTGAGCGTGCCCCGGGAGGTGAGGGTGATGCCCAGGAGCCTGGAGGCCTTCTTCGCGTCCTCAAAGAACATCTCGTAGAAGTCGCCCATGCGGAAGAAGAGGATCGAGTCCGGGTACTCGCTCTTCGCCCCCATGTACTGTTTGAACATGGGCGTGAGGTCGCTCACGGCCGCTCCTCCCTGCGGGTTTTCGGGGCGCCGCTCCGCTCATCCACCTCCGAGGAATCCATGAGGCCGATGGTGTCCCACTTCCGGCACTGAGGGCACTGCCACTGCAAATCGCCGGGCCTGAACCCGCAGTTGCTGCACTGGAACTTCAGATAGGGCACGTCCAGACGGGGAATGAGATCCTGATACGCGCTCAGGGCCTCATCCCTCATCCCCTGTTTCAGGAGGATCTCTCCCTTGAACTTCCTCGCCTCCCAGAAGGAGGGATCCAGCGCGATGGCGCTGTCGAGTTCCCGGACCGCGCCCTGATAGTCCTGCTCGTTGAAACGGTATCGGGCCAAGGCCATGTGGGTGAAGGCATCCCTGCTGTACTGGGCGCACTCCTTCAGGAACTCTTCCACCGGCTTGAGGTTCTTCATCTCTCCGTAAGCGCCTTCCAGCCTTCGGTAGGCCAGAAAGCTGAATTGGGGCGCGATGTGCACCACCTTCCTCCACTCGGACACCGCCTTCTTGTAGTCCTGCTTCTGAAAGTGGAGGTCTCCGAGGTGGAGGTGGGCGTCCAGGCACCTGTCGTCAATGGAGATGGCTTTCTGGAAACAGGCCTTGGCCTTGGCGAAGTCGCCTTTCTCCTGGCCTTCTTTGCCGAGTTCGACCTGAAAATGAGCCAGGATGTGCTTGTGGTTTCCCTTGCTCACTCTCGCCATCCGCTGCCGCGTCGCATAAGCGTTTTCCCAGTCCCGCATGTCTTCGTAGATCTTTTCCGCCCCATCCAACGCCTCCAGGTTGGCCGGTTCCTTTTGAAGCGCCTGTTCCAGGGCTTCCAGGGCCCTGTTCATGAACCCCCCCTTGCGGTAGTCCAGCCCCAGGTCGATGAGCGCCCTCACCTTGGAGGCTTCATCGATGTTGGGGCGCAGGATAATGCTCTGGCGGATGCGGACGGCCCGGTCAATGTCGCCCTTGGACCGGTACAGATTCCCCAGGGCCACGTAGGTCTCAATGGTGTCGGAGTTGATCTGGACGGACTTGGTGAATTCCTCGATCGCCTGATCGTGGTCGTTGGAGAGGATGTACTGAATGCCCTTGAAAAAAGCCTTGTCGCTTTCCCGACGCTGGAATCGAAGCCTCTTCTCCTTCCGGTAGCTGAGATATCGGCCGGCAAGACTCCCCACAAGCAGGCTGATCAAGACAATGAGGCAAAGACGCTGGTTGGCGGGCTCCAGAAACCAGTCCCAGAGCAGTTGCATTTCAATTTCCCTCCTCCCCTGAAGCCGACCTCATGCGGCATCCGTTTTAGACGGAGGGACGTGATCTGAAGTGATGGGCAGGTTTCTGAGACTGTTCACTTCTTTTTCTTTTTCCTCCAATGTTCGGGTGAGGACCTTGATCCTTTTTTTCAACCGGAATCGTTCGGCAATGCCATAGAGGCCGATCGAAAGCACGCCGAGGAGAAAGGCCACCATGATAATCTCGAGAAGGGTGATGTCCGATGTCGTGACCTCCTGGAAAAAAGGGGGGTTCATTCTGAATTGGACGGTCGTCGAAAGGGCGGCCTGGTTCTGGAACGCGAGGCCGACAACCGCCGCGCCAATCAGGATAAAGAGAATCGTCTTGAGATGCGTCATGCTCAACCTCCTCCTCGCTCAACTGCATTTCTGAAACAAGGGAGCCAACTTCGCATAGGTCGCCTGGATGTGTTCAGGAATCACCCGGACATCCTCGATCACGGTCATGAAATTCGTGTCCCCTTTCCACCGGGGGACGATGTGGAAGTGCATGTGGTTTTCCATGCCTGCGCCCGCCACATGGCCTAGGTTGAGCCCCACATTGAAACCGTCCGGCTTCATGACCTGTTTCAGGATCTCGATGGACTTGCGCACCATGAGCAGGAGACCCAGCATCTCATCCTGGTTCAGGCGTTCGAGGCTGGAGACGTGTTTCACCGGTGCGACCAGGAGATGGCCGTTGTTGTAAGGAAAACGGTTCATCACCACCATGGTTCGCGGCCCCACGTGAAGAATCAGCCGCTCCGGGTCCGCGCTCCGGTCCGTTCCCGGGCAGAAGATGCACCCGTCCGCCTTGTTCTCCGCCAGAATGTACCCCATCCTCCATGGCGCCCAGAGGACCTTCATGCCGTTCTCTTCACCCATCAACATTCACCTCCCGCAACGTCCCCTCAATCCAGCTCGACGATTTCCCCCTTCACCGTGTCCCCGCACTCCAGGATCCCAAAGCTGTGCTCTCCGGAGGCGCTGAAGCCGCTCGCCGTCCCGGGGTTGAAAAGCAGCACTCCACGGACCACCTCGTTCATCGCCCTGTGGGAGTGGCCGAACACGATCACGTCCACGTCGTTGAACTGAGCGCGCACCCTTTCCTCCAGACCCCGGGGCGAGCCCCACCCATGGATGAGGCCGAACCGGAAGCCGGCGATCTCCACGATCTTCTTTTCAGGCAACGCGTCCTTGATCGCTGAGGAGTCCATGTTGCCGTGCACGCCGTGGAAGTTTCTCGAACTGAGATAATCCACGACCACCGGAGACGTGTAGTCCCCCACATGAAAGATCACCTCCACCTGGGAAAGGTGACGGTCCAGAAGGTCCCTGAAATCCTCGGTCACGTGGTGGATGTGCGTGTCGGAAAGGACACCGATTCTCATGTTCATGTGCCCGTTTTTGCTCAAAGTTCATCAAAGTATATCAGGATGAAAAAAAAAGACAAGCCGTAATCAACCTTTCTAAAGGGGATTGACTGAGAATGTCTT
>JALOPA010000117.1 GCA_025454125.1 Thermodesulfobacteriota bacterium | reverse complement strand
CCAGCCCGCAGACTGCAACTTCATTGTGCCTTCGGTTCTTTCAAGGGGAGATCTCCTCGTTGCCGTGTCGACCTGCGGGAAAAGCCCTGCCTTTGCGAGAAAGGTGAGGGTGGAGCTGGAGCGGCATTTTGGCGAGGAGTACGGCTTGTTCCTGAACCTCATGGGAAACCTGAGAAAGGAGGTCTTGAGCCTCCGCCTTCCGCAGGAGCAAAACAAGATGCTCTTCGAACAGTTGGTGTCCTCCGATCTTCTGGCCGCCCTTCGCGAGAAAAACTGGGACCTGGCCTCACGGATCATCGGTCGCATCCTCGGGCGGCCTGTTTCTAAAACCAAGATTCTGGATTTCCTCAAGGGTGAATGACCCATGGCGCTTCTCCTCTATGCCTGTGCGTTGATCCTGAACCTCCTGGCCACCGCGGCCTTCATCGTTTACCTGGTACGACAGCAGAAATCGACCTATCACTGGGCCTACCGCCTGCTCCTCGCAGGGTTTGTTTTCCTCACCCTTTTTGTGGGCCATGAATACTACACGCTCGGTGTGGCGCCTGTTCTGACCCTAAAGTCGTCGCTGTCCTTTTTTGCCTGGACGATTCTGCTGGTCTATCTCCTGTTTCATCTGAGATTTCGTCTCATGGTCCTCGGGTCTTTTGTGGCGCCTGTGGTCGCGTGCCTGCTCATCCTGTCCTCGACCCTTCCGGCGGCCGAGGTGACGGTCAAACCCATATTCAGGAGCTTTTGGCTTCCGGTGCACATCGGGACCGCCTTTGTGGGAAACGGTTTTTTTGCCGTCACCTTTGTGGCGGCGATCATGTACCTGATCCAGGAATCGCAGATCAAGAAGAAGAGACTGGGCTCCCTGTCCAGCAGGCTGCCGTCTCTGGAAACGCTGGACTCCATCAATCACTTTGCTCTGATCTGCGGCTTCACCTTCATGACCGCAGGGATGATCACCGGAGCGATCTACGCGCAATATGCGCTCGGAACTTACTGGCGGTGGGACCCCAAGGAGGTGTGCTCTCTGCTGGCCTGGGTCTTCTATGCCGTTCTGCTGCACGAGAGGCTTGCGGTAGGCTGGAGAGGCCGGAGGGCGGCCCTTCTGTCGCTTTTCGGGTTTCTGGTGCTGGTCCTCGCGTTTGTGGCCGCCAACCTCTGGCTCAGCGACTACCACAGCTTCAAGGACATGGGGGGCCGGTCCTGAAGATGATCCGCATCATCAACATCGGCATGAACCACGAGACCGCGCCCGTCGAACTGCGGGAGTGCATGGCCAAGGACCCCGAGCACGCGGACAAGGCCCTGGCCATGATGAGAGAGAGCCCGTGCATCAAGGAGGGCGTGTTTCTCTCAACCTGCAACCGGGTGGAGGCTCTTTTCGCCACGGAGCAGGTGGAAGAAGCCAAGGATTCCGTCATACAAATGCTCTGCACGCTGGGAGAGATCCCTTCGGAGCGGCTTTGCTCCGGCCTCTTCACCTATGAGGATCACGAGGCCGTGCGCCACATCTTCAGAGTGGCTTCGAGCCTTGACTCCATGGTGATCGGGGAACCGCAGATCCTCGGACAGATCAAAGAGGCCTACTCCAACGCGACAAGGGAGAAAGCCACGGGCGTCATCTTGAACCGCCTCCTGCACCGGGCGTTTCACACCGCCAAGAGGGTGAGGACGGAAACAGGAATTTCAGACGCGGCCGTCTCCGTGAGCTACGCCGCTGTGGAGCTGGCCAAGAAGATCTTCTACGATTTCAAAGGCAAGAAGGTGCTGCTCATCGGCGCCGGTGAGATGGCGGAACTGGCTGCGCGCCATTTGCTGACTCAGGGGGTTAGCGCCATGGCCGTGGCGAACAGGACCTTTCAGAAGGCGGTGGAAGTGGCCCAGACGTTCCGGGGCACTCCTGTGTCTTTTGAAGAGATCGGAGCCCAGCTCCTGGAGGCGGACATCGTCATCTCCTCCACGGCGGCGCCGGGCTATGTGATCACCCACGACCAGGTCAAAGGCTCCATGAAAAAGCGAAAAAACCGGCCTCTGTTTTTCATTGACATTGCCGTTCCCAGAGACGTGGAGCCTGCAGTGAACGAGTTGGAGAACGTCTATGTCTACGACATCGACGACCTCAAGGGAATTATTCAGGTCAACCTCACCCAGAGACAGGAGGAAGCGGTCAAAGCCGAGCGCATCGTGGAGGAGGAAGTCCTCAAGTTCGAACAGTGGCTGAAGACCCTGGAGGTGGTGCCGACCATTGTTTCGCTCAAAGAAAAAGCGGAAAGCATCCGGCAGACTGAGGTGAAAAAGAGCCTCGCCAGTTTGGGGGAACTCAGCCCTTCGCAACTGAAGAGCCTGGAAACCTTGACCCTCTCGATTGCGGAAAAAATCTTGAACGACCCGATTCTCTTTTTGAAGCAAAAGGCGGATCGGCCCCTGGGCAAGACTTACCTGGATACCGCTCGGTGGCTTTTCCGTCTGGATCAGGAAAACGGAGAGGAGGTGAAGCATGGATCTAAAGAAGATGATCGAGAAAGTGAGGAAAAGCACTGACCCTGCGAAGGTGGGCATGATCACGAGCCATCTCGGAGTGGTGCGCGCCACATCGCGCAACGGCAGCGAAGTGACGGGACTGGTGGTCGCTTATGATCATAAAACCATCCAGAACGTCATCAACGATATCAAAGAGATGCCAGGCATTGCTGAAGTGCTGGTGGAAACCTGCGAGGGCAGCCTGGCCGTTGGCGACGAGATCCTCGCCGTGGTGGTGGCCGGGGACATACGGGAGAACGTGTTTCCGGCGCTGGTGACGGCCGTGAACCGCATCAAGAACGAGGCGAGCAGGAAGAAAGAAAACATGAAATGAGGTACACGGTGCAAGGTACAAGGTATACGGTGAAAGCAAAAACCAAGAACAATAGTTCACAGTTGACCGTTCACCGTAAAAACGAAGAAAAATGGTGCGAGGTGCAAGGTACAAGGTTCACGGTAAAGAAAGATAATAGTTCACAGTTCACCGTAAAAGCCTAGAAGAACGGTTCGCGGTAAACGGACAACGGGGCTCGGTGAACGGCTGACAGGGCTTGTTTTATCTTTTTCCGTGCACCTTGCACCGTGCACCTTATACCGATCTTTCCATTGAGGTGTTCTTATGGGCATGATCGATGTTTCAGAAAAGCCAGTTGTCTTGAGGAAAGCGCAGGCGGCAGGCAAAATCTTTCTGTCGCCCAAGACGATTGAAGAGATCAAAGCCGGGCGAATCAGGAAGGGCAATCCTCTTCCGGTGGCGGAGGTCGCCGCCATGAATGCAGCCAAACAAACTCACCTGCTGATTCCTCATTGCCATCAGATCCCGCTGGACACCGTGCGGGTGGATTTCGAGGTGCGGGAGGACAGCATTGAGGCGGTCTGCTCTCTGGGCGCACGGGCGCGCACCGGGGTGGAGATGGAAGCCCTGGTCGGAGTCTCCATGGCCCTCAACACCCTCTGGGACATGGTGAAGTATCTTGAAAAGGACGAGCAGGGTCAGTATCCTTCTACGAGAATCACGGATATCCGGGTGCTGAAGAAGGAAAAGCAAGGATAGGGCGATTGGATTTTTCCGGGGAGGTGAGTGTATGGCTGTGAGCCCGAGTAAAGGAGCGCTCAACGGAGGGGGCGCCCCGCTGATCCTTTTCACGGTGCTTTTCGTCCATTTGTTCTGGGCCGTCACCATCCCTTGCAGTGCGGAGACGCTGGTTTACCCCATGCAGTACCGAACGGCCGCCGAAGCCGTGCCCATGGTTCAATCGCTGCTCTCTCCCGGAGGAAGGGCTGTGGCCGATGCGCGAACCAACGCGCTCCTCGTTGTGGACGACGAGGAGACGATCCAGCGGGTCCGTGAGTTCCTCCTGGGGTTTGACAAGCTCGGGAAACAGGCGAAAATCAGGGTGAGGTTCGAGGAATCCTCTGCGAGGGAAGGGACGAGCGTCGAGGGAAGAGCCCGCGCCTCAGGGGAAGATTGGTCGGTCAGTGCCGGCAAACCCATGAGAAAAGACGGGGTGGAGGTCCGGCTTCAAGACAGAAGCAAGACCCAGCAGGGAAGTTCGGAATTCTTTGTCATGGTCGTCTCAGGCAGCGCAGGGTACATCATGGTGGGCCAGGATATCCTCTACACCCACCGATGGGTCGATCTCACGCGGCGCTATGCCAGGGTCACCGAATCCCTTGCGATTCAGCGGATCGAAACAGGGTTCGAAGTGATGCCCACTCTGCTCAAAGACCATGCCGATGTGGAGATTATCCCCAGGATTTCCCACGGAGGTCCCGGTTCCCGGGTGGTCCGATTTACCGAAGCCTCAACCCGAGTGATGGCGCCTATCGGCCAGTGGGTCACGATCGGAGGCGCGAGCCAGCAGTCCAACGAAGTGATCCGGGCGGTTCTGGAAGCAGGAAGAGGGGAGAGAAGCTCGGTCAGCTCCATCTCGCTACTCGTGGAGGCCTCGAATTAGCATGATCGGTGTGGAAAGGATAGCGAGGTCAATAGAGGCTAGAAGCACGAAATTCCAATTTCGAAATCCGAAACAAATAAAGAAAATTCGAATGACCAAAATTCAAACACCATCTGAACCGAATAGCTCAGCATTCGACTTTTGAATTTTGAATTTGTTTCGTGCTTCGGATTTCGTCAAAGCATTTTCGTACGACTCCAGTCTGGCGCAAGGAAAAAACTGGAGCGAAAGGCCGAGTGAGGAGGCTTAATCATGCCCACCGGTGCTTGCGGAATCAACTGCGATGTGTGCCGCCTGAATGTTCTGGGGGTGTGTTCGAGCTGCGGCCCTGGGACCAGTATGGACGCTCAGCAGAAGATGGCGGTTCAGGTGCGGGTTCTCGGTGCGCCTTGTCCCATTCTCGAGTGCGCTGCAAACCGAGCCATAGAGTATTGTCTGAGAGACTGCGACGAATTTCCGTGCGAGCGCTTTGGCGCCTATCCTTTCAGTGAAGGGTTTCTGATGATGCAGGAAAGAAGGCGAAACCAAGCCGAGCAGAAGCTCGACCCGGCAAAGTCCAAAATCCAAGTCCCTCCCCACTACTGGGAGGATCTCGAAAAAAAAGACCTGGAGGTTCTGTGCCAGAATACCTTGGCGCAGGCGTTCTCCGCTGAGGACATCGTGGTGCCGGTTTTGGGCAGGGAAATCCTGGTGGACAGAAGAAATCACTCCTTGAGGCACAAGAACCAGGGGGAGTGGGAACCTGTGAACCATTCCTTGTTGGAGCTTCTGGTGCTGGTCTATTTGCTCAATGCCGGCCCCCAGCTCCTGAGCCGGGAGCTCGTCACCGCGAAGGAACTCAAGACCGCCCATTTTTTCCAGGGACCCCATGAACTGAATGTAAGCGGGGTACTGGACCGCTTTGGGCGGGACTTGAAAGGGTTCAGGAAAGCGGCGGAGTCGCTGGGTGGGGAAGCGCAGAGTTTGGCGGACGCCGCCTTCAAAATCCCCGCCTTGCCCAAGGTTCCCCTGTACTATCTCGTGTGGGAAGGGGATGACGAGTTCGAGCCCAGGATCTCCGTGCTCTTCGACCGCTCCATCGAGAGCCACCTTTCGGCTGACGCCATCTGGGGGTTGGTAGCCCTCGCTTCCGAAGCCCTGCTCAAGACCCCCAATCTGCCGTTTTGACCAAGAACCGAAAGGATTTCCATGAGCAGCTCTCGCGGCTCTTTGCATGCTCATAGAATCTTGGATCGGGACACAACCCTGTGCTCAAGTTTGATCACCCGGGCGAGGGTCAAAACAAACCGCTCCCCTTCAGGGAGGCGTCGGGCCCTGCAAGAGCCGCAGGAAGCAGGCATCGGGTCTTCTGAGCGATGCTGCAAACCGTGTTGTTCGCCTCGTGCCCAGCTGTTCAAATTCGCCGGCCCTTGTGGAAAAGATGCACGGCCTGTGGGGAAAGGGTGATCGAGAGGGCCTCTCCAGCCCTCACGAGAGCGTCTTTGGGAGCTTTGACCGTGATCCGTTCCCTTCCGATACGGGCATGAATGTAGATCTCCGAACCAATGTTGCTGACCATCTCCACCTCTGCCTGAATCCCCAGGTCTGCTGCGTGATGGATCCTCACATCCTCTGGGCGAACACCCAGTTCCGCCTCTTGATCCGCATAGGCCGTGAAGTCGTCTGCTAGGTGAAGGGAAAATCCTTTCCCCTCGAAAAGCGCTCGCCCTTCCCTCATCGTGATCTTGCCGCTGTAAAGATTCATTTCCGGTGTGCCCAAGAAAGCTGCAACAAATCGATCCGCGGGTCGGGCGTAAATTGCCTCTGGGGAACCCTGCTGGCGAATGCGGCCTTCGTGAAGCACGACGATCTGGTCCCCCAGGGTCATGGCTTCAACCTGGTCGTGCGTGACATAGACGACCGTGCCCATGTGCTGCCGATGCATCTGCTTGAGTTCCAGGCGGACGTTGGCTCTGAGGCGCGCATCCAGGTTGCTCAAGGGTTCGTCGAGAAGGAACAC
>JALOPA010000765.1 GCA_025454125.1 Thermodesulfobacteriota bacterium | reverse complement strand
GGTCCGCGGCGTGACCATGAATTTCGGCGGCATCATGGCGGTCAACGCTCTCGACTTCCAGGTGCGTGAGAGGGAGATCCTGAGCATCATCGGCCCAAACGGAGCCGGCAAAACGACCCTCTTCAATCTGATCTCCGGCATTTACCCCCCCAGCGCAGGCTCCATCGTGTACGAAGGGAGGAGGATCTCGGGCCTCAAGCCCCACCAGGTGGTGAAGGCGGGCGTGGCCAGGACGTTTCAGAACCTTCGGCTCTTCAGCACCCTGTCCGTCCTGGACAATGCCAAGGTGGGTCGGTTCTGCCGCACCCATGCAGGCCCCTTGTCGATCCTGTTTCATTTGCCCCTCCACAAACGAGAGGAGCGGGAAACCGACAAGGCGGTGAAGGACGTGCTGAGCCTGTTCGGAGCCAGGCTCACAGGTTACCGTCTTGGGCAGCAGGCGATGTTTTTGTCCTATGCGAACCGCAGGCGCCTCGAAATCGCGCGAGCCCTTTCGACCGAGGCGAAGCTGCTCCTGCTCGACGAGCCCTCTGCCGGCATGAACCCTCAGGAGACCGAGGAGATCACCGGGTTCATCAAGCACCTCCGGGATCAGTACGGGTACACGATCATCGTGATCGAGCACAAGCTCAATGTGGTGAGAAACATCTCGGACAAAGTCATTGCCCTGGATTACGGCCGGAAGATCGCCGAAGGGACCTATGACGAGGTGGCCAACGACCAGGGCGTCATAGAAGCCTATCTCGGAAGGAAGCGACAGTGAGAGCGCCTGAAGACATCGTCACCCCGGCTCCCGGCTTTCGCCAGGACAGGGTCGCCGGGGTCCGGAAGTTTGTTTCCCTGGATTTCGGCTTTCGCCGGAATGACAGAAGAGTTCCTTTCTTGAATACTTGCGAGAGGATCGAGTTGTACTCTATTGCCTTCCCGAATAGTGCTGCTCCTCCCTTGGGGGGGTGAAACAACAAGAAAACGCTCTGCGCGCTTTGCGTTCTCTGCGGTGAATATGAAAAAAGACCCTATCCTCCAACTCAAGAACGTCGACACCTATTACGGCGCCATTCAGGTCCTCTACGACATCAACGTGGAGATCTACGACGGGGAGCTGATCTGCCTTCTCGGGGGCAATGCCTCCGGAAAGTCCACCACCCTGAAGACGATCATCGGGGTGTGCCGGATCAAAAGGGGATCTGTGACTCTTGCAGGCGAGCGCATTGACGGCAAGCCGACCAGACAAGTCATTTCCAAAGGGGTCGCCATCGTTCCGGAGAACAGGAGGATTTTCCCCCGGCTCAGCGTCCTGGAGAACATGGAGATGGGCGCCTACCTGAGGACGGACAGTGAACGCGTGAAGTCCGACATCGAAAAGATGCTTGAGCTCTTTCCACAGCTCAAGGAACGCCTCCACAAGCCCGGGGTAGTTCTCAGCGGCGGCGAGCAGCAGATGCTCGCCATGGCAAGGGCGCTGCTTTCCAACCCGAAGATCCTCCTCATGGACGAGCCATCCATGGGACTGGCCCCTGTTCTGGTGGACCTCATGGACGAGCCGTCCATGGGACTGGCTCCTGTTCTGGTGGACCGGCAGTTCGATCTGATTCAAGAGGTGAACAAGAGAGGGACCGCGATCTTTGTAGTCGAACAGAACGCCAACATGGCCCTGTCCATCGCCAACCGGGGCTATGTGCTTCAGACCGGTTCCATCGTGCTGACAGACACGGCCCAGAACCTCCTCAACAACCCGATGATGCAGAAAGCCTACCTGGGCGGAAGCACCAATTAACCTGCCCTTTTGTCAGGAGCATGAAGATTTCCAAGACTTGGGTGGGAATTCCTGGCAGTGCCACTTTTCATGCCACCGGCATGCCGGTGGTTCATACCTTCGAATGAGCAGGTTACTATAAGCCGTCCATCGAGGATTCAGCGCATGGAGGAGGGCATTTGGGAAGTCGTAATATGACCCTTTCCTTTCCGCACAAAACACTTCTGATGGTAATCCAAACCGGATCAGGGCCATGTGATGGAAAAAATGGGTGCCCAGGCCCTTGCAGACCTGGTTCGCTTCGCCGAAAAACTCGCGATCCGTTCCTGAATCGCCTGGGGCGCTTTATTGGACCAAAGTCCAATATCTTTCCCCTTTTAATTCCCATAAATTCCAAATCATATTTCCATCGCTGCCCCTTTTCCGGGAAAAGTCGTTTGAATCCATTCACGGAGGACCTCTGTTAGGACCGGCGGGACATGCTTCAAAAACCAGTCACGAGATATGGGGTCGATGATGACGAGTTCGTTGGGGAGAGCGGTAAAGAGGTGAGGAGCAATGCCTGAGATGAGAGGAACCAAGTGGACCCTAACGGCGCTTGCTGTTTTGTGTTTTACAGTCGGTACCTGGGTATTGATCGATCCTGGTGTTTCACAGGGAGTTGGGGCCGAGAAGAACTCCCCGGCAAAATCCATGGGCTATGCCGGTTCCGTGAGCTGCAGGGAATGCCATGAGAAATTCTACCAGCTCTGGTCCACCTCCAAACACGGCCTGGCCATGCAGCCCTATACCGCCGACTTTGCCAAGAAGAACCTTACACCTCAGGCGAAAGAGGTCAAAATCGGGAAATCCTCCTACCGTGCGGACATAGCGGGCGAAACCGGCTGGATTCTGGAGAAGGGACCCAAGGGTCAAAAAAAACACAGGATCGAGCATGCCCTGGGTGGAAAGAACGTCTACTACTTCCTAACCCCCTTCCCGAGAGGGCGTCTTCAGACCCTCCCCCTCGCCTACGACGTCAAGAAAAAGAATTGGTTCGACACGGCCGCCAGTGGAGTTCGCCACTTTCCGGGAGCAGAGAGGGAACATCCGGTGAGTTGGCTGGACTCGGCTTACACCTTCAACACCAGTTGCTACAGCTGCCATGTCAGTCAGCTCACGATGCACTACGACCTCAAGACCGACACTTACGAAACTGCGTGGGCTGAGCCAGGCATCAACTGCGAGACCTGCCACGGCCCCAGCGAAGAACATAACCGGGTCTGCCGGGAGGCCCCCAAGGGGACTGTGCCCAAGGACCTCAAAATCATTCGGACAAAACCCTTTACGGCGGAGCAGCACAACGCTTCATGCTCAGTCTGTCACGCGAAGATGTCGCCCCTCACCCCCACCTTTACACCAGGGGACCGTTTTTTCGACCACTTCGACCTCGTGACCCTGGAGGATCCCGACTTCTATCCGGACGGCCGTGACCTGGGTGAAAACTACACCTACACTTCATGGAGAATGAGTCCATGTGTGAAGGCCGGGGAACTCCACTGCGTGAAGTGTCACACATCGAGCGGCCGCTATCGGTTCAGAGAGGAAAAGGATGCCAACAACGCTTGCATGCCCTGCCACAA
>JALOPA010000116.1 GCA_025454125.1 Thermodesulfobacteriota bacterium | reverse complement strand
CTGAATTCTCTTCTTCTTGGCCGCGGGAATCCCCTTCTTCAAGGTCTGGGCCTTGAGTTCGATGGAGTCCTGGTGGAGCGATTCAATGTCGTCGATGAGATGAATGATGGATTCTTTTCTCTCTCCGATTTGCGTGTGGCTGTCCTCATCGTCGAGATCATTGATCACATCTTTGAGCTTGATCTCCCCGTTCTTCAGGAACTCTCCCAGTTCGATGATGTACTCGATGCCCACCCGGCACTTCAGGAGGGCGTCCAGAGCCTCTTTTTCACCGGCTTCGATTCTCTTGGCAATCTCCACCTCGCCTTCCCGGGTGAGGAGCGAGATGCAGCCCATCTCCTTCAGATACATCTTCACAGGGTCGGAGACCCGGGTCGCCACCTCCGCCACTTCGGCCCGGAAGTTCTCCTTCTCGACCACTTTCTCCTGCCGCTTTTTGATCCGCCTGGACTTCTCGATCTGCTCCTTGGACGCCTCGTCGATGACCATCACGTCCAGTTCTTCAAACATCATCATGAGGTCGTCGATGGTCTCCGAGGAAACCACGTCGTCGGGCAGTTCATCGTTCAGTTCTTCGTAAGTGATGTACCCCTTGTCCTTGCCGATATCGATAAGCCGTTTCAGATTGACCATGTCTGAATTGTTCGCCATCAGATTCCCTCCTGAGAGTTCCCGTTGAATCGCGGTTGAACGTCTCGTTCCTTCTTCAATTTCAATATGCGATTATAGGTCTCAAAATCGCCCTTGGCTCTGGCTTGAGCCACAGAGTCCTGGATTTTGATCCTAAGGATTTTCTCCTTGAAATCCTGGAACGCTCTCTCCACTTCCTCTTCCGTGAAGATGGAAGGGCCGAGCATCGCTTCCCTGAAGACCTCCCGGGTGTCCTCCCTCTGGAGACCGGCCAGGATGGTTTCCGGATCGATGACCCCTTGGCCCCCGTCCTTCTCGAGGATGCAGCCGATGATCTCGATGACCACCGGATCCGAGACAAGTCTATTCCATTCCAGCTCTCCGATTCGGGAAGCGGTCCTGGGGTGATGGAGCAGCAAATTCAGAAGATAAACATCATCAATCCTCTTGGCATCCTTTTTTTCCTGAACCGGCGAGAGGTTCGGCCCATGGGAGCTCTTGGACGCCCACTTCTGGTATTCCGCGGCAAGGGCCTTTTCGGTGACCTGAAGCTTCTCCGACAGGCGCTTGACGTAGAGGGCCCGCTGCACGGGGCTCTTGAGTTCGGCGAGAACAGGGAAGATGTCCTCCAGGACCTTCACCCTGTGCTCGATCTCCTTTCCTCCTTCGGCCACCTTTCGGTCGATGAAGAAATCGAACATGGGCACGCTGCGCTCCATGAGCGACAGGAATGCGTCGATGCCGCTCTTGTTCACAAAGGTGTCCGGATCTTCTCCGTCCGGCAGGGACATCACCTTGGCGGGCATGCCTTCGTCCAGGAAAAAGGAGAGGCTTTTCATGGCCGCCGCGGTTCCGGCTGCGTCCGAGTCGAAGAGCACCACCGCTTCCCGGGCATAGCCCTTGAGCTTCCGGAGGTGATCCCGGGTGAGCGCGGTCCCCAGGGTCGCCACGGCCCCTCGAAAACCGTGCTTGATCAGGGCCAGAACGTCGGTGTATCCCTCCACGATGACCACCCGGCCGCTTTCGCGGATCCGCGAATAGGCCACGTGCAGCCCGTAGAGGAGTTCCCCCTTTTGGAACACCGGGGTCTCGGGCGTGTTCAAGTACTTGGGCAGGGACTGGTCCAGAACCCTGCCGCCGAACCCCACGATCTGGTTTCTCATGTCAAAAATCGGGAACATCACCCGGTTGCGGAACCGGTCATAGTGCCCTTCGGTTTTCCTGGGGATCAGCAGGCCGGCCTGCAGCGCCGTCTCCGCGCTGATCTTTTTTTCCCGGAGGGCACGGGCAAGGCCGTCCCACTCCTCGGGCGCATAGCCGAGCCTGAACTCCCCGATGATCTCCCCGGGAATCCCCCTTCGCTCGAGGTACTCCCGGCCAGGCTTTCCCTTTGCCGATTTCACCAGGGTTCGGTGGAAGAAATCCGCCGCCGCTTCATTCGCCCGGAGGATGGCCTCCTTGACTCCGGAGGCCCCTGGGTCCCGTTCCGGCAAGGACACGTGGTATTTCTCGGCCAGATCCTTCAGGGCCTGGGGAAAAGCGACCCGGTGGTACTCCATCCAAAACGCAAAAAGGTCGCCGCCCTTCTTGCACCCAAAGCAGTGGAACATCTGCTTGGAAGGGCTGACCGTGAAAGACGGGGCTTTTTCAGAATGAAAGGGGCACAGGCCCATGTAGCTCTGGCCGGACCGCTTGAGCTGAACGAACTGGCCGATCAGCTCGACAATGTCCACGGTCCTCTTGATCTCTTCCTTTGCAGCCTGATAAGCGTCCATGAGCCCTAGGGGATCGACCTCAAGAAGACGTTGCCCTGAAAAAGAAAAAACCCCTTCATTGGATGAAGGAGTTGTTCCTCGGAGCGTTGTGGTTTGATCATCACGTTTCGATCAGTTGAGATACGCTTTTGAATATGGCCCTCATGACCGGTGAAACGATCAGAAACGGAACCGTCGCCGGTTTCCCTCAATCAACCGAGAAGTCTCTTGGCTATCTCGTTGACCTCTTTGCCCTGAACCTTTCCAGCCAGCCGCGCCATGGCGGCCTTCATGACTTTACCCAGATCTTTGGGGCCTGAAGCGGACACCTCGGCCATGACCTCCCTGATCACGGCTTCGATTTCAGCAGGAGCGAGCTGCACCGGCAGGTACCCGCTCAAAATCTTGACCTCCGCCTCTTCCTTCGCGGCCACGTCGTCGCGATGGCCTTTTCGGAATTCTGCGGCCGCCTCCTGGCCCTTGCGAACCAGGGACTGGATCACCGCGAGGACGTCCGAGTCCTTGAGAGGTTCCGTTCTCCGGCCCTGTTCGTTGGTGACCGCCGCCTTGAGCACACGCAAGCAGGAGAGCCGGAACTCGTCCTTGGCTTTCATGGCTTCTTTGAGGTCTTGGGCGATTTTTTCAACAAGGGACGTGGCCAAAGATAATCCTCCGGAGGTTAAACTGCCAATATAGAAAACTCCACGGGAAAGTCAAGAAATAATTTTACTTTCTTTGACGACTCGGATGGCTTCTTCCAGGTTCAGGGTGCCCTCGTACAGTGCCCTTCCCGTGATCACCCCGGTCACCCCCGCGGCGGAGAGGGTCAGGACTTTGCGGATATCTTCCAGGCAGGAAATGCCTCCGGAAGCGATCACCGGCGTTTTCAGCGCTTTTGCGAGCTCGCCGGTGGCCTGAAGGTTGGGGCCCACGCTCATGCCGTCTCTCTGAATGTCCGTGTAGATGACAGCGGCAATCCCCTGACCCTCAAAAGGCCTTGCCACCTCGGCGGCGGAACGCTCTGTGTCCTCGGTCCAGCCTTCCACAGCCACCCGGCCGCCCCGGGCATCGATGGCGAGCATCACATGGCCCGGGAAGTTCCGGCACGCCTCGTGAACCACGCCGGGGTCCTTCAAAGCCGCTGTTCCCAGGATCACCCACTCCACGCCGGCCTGGAGGTAGAATTCGACGGAGGCCAGGGTTCGGATCCCTCCGCCCAGTTCGACCGGCACAGGCACGGAACGGGCGATGGCCCTGATCACCTCTGCATTGACCCGTTTCCCGCCCACGGCGCCGTCCAGATCGACCAGGTGGATCCTTTCGGCGCCTTTCGAACACCAGGCCATGGCCGCTTGAACCGGGTCGTCGGAGTAAACCGTCTCCTCCGACATCCGTCCCTGCTTGAGCCTCACGCACCGGCCGCCTTTGATGTCCACCGCAGGAATGACGATCATTTTCTTTCCTTCTCTTCCCTGGGGAAGGTCTCGACGATCTCGGCGAGGCCCAGGTCCGCCAGTTCACCGGCCGTCATCCACCGGCCCCTGGCCTTGAGAAAGGTCTGGAGGTCGAAGAGATTTTCGCTGAGCGATATTTGGGTCTTGTCGAACCGGGCCTTCCACAGAACTGCGCCGTCCCCGGCGCTCATGAGATAGAGGTCAAAGGCGACAGAGGCGGGGCGGCTGGCGGCAAAGTCCGTCCCCTCCCGTTCGCGCCAGCGGTACACGTGGCCTCCCAGCACCCCTTGGGCCGACAGGACCTGGCCGATTCGGACATAGATGTCCCTGTCCGTCAAGGTGGGGTTGGAGGAGGCCAGCGCGGTAAAAGCCGCGGCAGTCTCCCTGGGCGGCAGCCAATTTTGGCCGTTCCTCTGAGTCAGCAGGCTGAAGAGGGACGCGGAAAGCGTCTCGGCCACGGCTTCGGACACGGGTTCCGCCGAAAAGACGGCGCCGGAAATGGTGCTGCGCACCAGGCCGGGCTCTTGAGAGGAAGACAGGCCCGGTCGAAAACCGATGAAAGCGATGGTGTCGAAAGAGGGCACCGGGGACTTGTCCTCCTTGGGGACCTGCGGGTGTTGACAGGAAGATCCCGTCGCCAGGGTCCAGAAAAGAATAGCGCTCGCGAGGAGCTTGCCGCCGAACTTGCCCATGGTTTCCTCTTGTGGTTGAGCAGTCACACCCTTTGGAGGCGAGGCTAAAGAAGACCTTTGGTGGAAGGCACTGCGCCGCCAAGACGAGGTTCAAAGCTCTTAGCCTGATCCAGCGCTCTGGCAAAGGATTTGAAAATCGATTCGGCCACGTGGTGGGGATCATCCCCTGAGATCAGGTCCACGTGCATGGTGATCCCCGAGTGAACCACGAGGGCCCGGAAAAACTCCCGGACCAGGTTCACGTCGAAGGTGCCGGTTTTGCTCTCTTTCAGAACGACCCGGTAAGCGAGAAAGGGCCGGTTGGAAATGTCCAGCGCGACCCTGGCCAAGGCCTCGTCCATGGGAACCATGGCATGACCGTATCTCCGGATCCCTTCCCTCTTTCCAAGGCTGTCGTGGATCGCTTTTCCGAGGCAGATGCCGATATCCTCCACCGTGTGGTGGTCATCAACCTCCGTGTCTCCGGTGGCCGCAATCTTGAGATCCATGAAACCGTGAGCGGCCAGCAGGGTGAGCATGTGGTCCAGGAAAGGGATACCGGTTTTGGCCTCACTTCCGCCGGTGCCGTCGAGGTTGAGATCCAGATGAATGTCCGTCTCCTTGGTTTTGCGATGGATCAGTGCTTTTCTTTCCATGGATCACGCTTCCACTGCCGGTTTCAGGATGGGTGCAACGGCTATTATACTAACCACTGCCTATCATTAGTCAAATCCAAAAACGGATCTTTTGTAACAGGTTCGCTTTTTGAAATGGATGGCCCAGGCCATGGGGGTCTGTCTAAAAACAGAAAACGAAAGAGCCACACCACCGTGGCCGGCTTTAGGCCATGGGTGAAACATCTCG
This sequence comes from Thermodesulfobacteriota bacterium, assembly GCA_025454125.1. Next base: position 1,129 of record JALOPA010000116.1, on the reverse strand, counting down.
ATAGGCTTCCCGGGCGATTCCCCTTGGCATTTTATGATGGAAGGATGGCCGAACAAGGGGTACTCTAACGCCATGAAGCCGCAAGAACTCATCGTCCTGGTGAATAGCGCTGGGGAGCCGATTGGAACGGCTGAAAAGTTGAGCGCTCATCATGGCTCGACCCCACTCCATCTGGGCTTCTCCTGCTTTATCTTCAACCGAAGGGGCGAATTGCTCGTCACGCGTCGGGCCCTTACCAAGAAGGTTTGGCCGGGGGTCTGGACCAACAGCGTCTGCGGTCACCCGGGCCCGGATGAGCCTGTGGAAACAGCGATCCGGCGGCGGCTCGACTATGAGCTTGGAATGAGGGCAACGGACCTGGTGTGTGCGCTGCCGGACTATCGCTACCGGACCCCGCCTTTTCAGGGCATTGTGGAGAATGAAATCTGCCCGGTTTACCTGGGTCGCACGTGCGATGAGCCGAAGCCCAATCCTGAGGAGGTTGCCGCCTGTCAATGGATGCCCTGGGGGGAGTTTCTGTCGGGCATCCGGGAGGAAGCGCAGAAGTATTCCTACTGGTCCATTGACGAGGCGAGGATTCTCACCCGGCATCCACTCCTTCAGAAATACTCTGAACCGGCCCCATCGTGCCGAAGAGGGTCCTCTGCTCTGGCGGACCATGAGTATGACGCGAAATAAATGGAAAACTCTGATCACCGTCGCCGTGTCGGCCATGATGGCGACCATGGACGCGAGCATCACCAACATCGCCTTTCCCGTGCTCTCCCGTGTTTTCAAGGCGGATGTGTCGGTCGTCATGTGGGTGAGCGTGGCCTTTGTCCTGGTCAGCACGAGTTCGATGCTCATCATCGGGAAGATCGGGGATATGGTCGGTCGTAAGAGGATTTTCCTGTTGGGGATCGCGGTGTTTACCCTCGGACTGCTGGCCTGCGCCCTGGCCGACAGCATCGGACAGCTGATCTTCTTCAGAACCCTTCAAGCCGTGGGAGCGGCCATGACCATCTCCTGCGGCGCGGCGATTGTTACGGAAGCGTTCCCTTCCCACGAAGTGGGCAAGGGCCTTGGCTCCCTGGGGGTTTCCGTGTCGCTCGGTTTCATCGCCGGCCCTGTGATCGGCGGGCCCCTGCTC
>JALOPA010000764.1 GCA_025454125.1 Thermodesulfobacteriota bacterium | reverse complement strand
TGGGTTCTGCATCCGTCGGCGGGATTGTCGGGCCGACCCTGGCCGGATGGGTCTTCGACACCTTCGGGACCTACACTCCCGTCTGGTACGTTCTCTGCGGAATCACGGGAGCCGCCATTTTCCTGATCATGAAAATGAAGCCGGCCGTTTCTCCCTCAGGGAGTGCCTTGAATTGAACCGGCCCTGTCCTTATGATGGACAAAGGAGGTCCAAGGTCCACGGCACAAGGTTCAAGGTAAAGCCAATGACGGGACACAACAGGTTTTGTCTTTAGACCTTGCGCCTTGCACCGTGAACCATACCCGCCGACAGATCAGCGATTCGAGGCGCGGTGGGAATCGCGACGGAGGTAATCCATGACTACCAGCACTTACGACGTCATTATTCTTGGTACCGGGCCGGCCGGGCTCCAGGCCGCCATTCATGCGGTGCGCTCCAAGGCTTCGGTGCTCGTCTTGGGCAAGCGTCACAAGAGCAGCCTGTACAGGGCCCACATTGAAAATTTCTGTTGCCTCTCCAAGGTGGACGGGGAGACTCTTTTGCAGGACGGCAGGAAGCAGGCTGAGCAATTCGGGGCGAAGTTCCTCGACGAAGATGCGGTGGAGATCAAGCAGAAAGATTCCTGGTTTCATCTCAAGGTGGAGAGCGGGGAAGAGATCCAATGCCGCGCCCTGATCTTCGCCCTGGGAGTTTCCCGCAATAAGCTCAATGTTCGCGGGGAAAAAGAACTGCTCGGCCGCGGAGTCAGCTACTGCGTGGACTGTGACGCGAATTTCTACCGCGAGGAGCCCGTTGCCGTGGCAGGCTCTGAAAGCGCTGCCTTGACCGGAGCTCTAACACTCCTCTTCTACACCAAGGAGGTGCACCTGGTTTGCCCGAAGCTGGAAGCCACTGAAGCCCTTGCAAAGCAAATCAGGGAAAGCCCGATTCAGCTCCACGAGGGACGCAAGGTTAAGCAGATCCTCGGTGAAAACGCAGTGGAAGGACTGCTTTTGGACGATGGGACCACCTTGAACGTAAAAGGGGTCTTCATCGAACTGGGAGCCAAAGGCGCAGTCGAGCTGGCCGGCACGCTCGGGGTGGCCATGGACCCCGAGTCCTTCAAGTACATCGTGACGAACAAGAAGCAGGAAACGAACGTCCCTGGCGTTTACGCTGCCGGAGACATCACAGGTCCGCCCTGGCAGATGGCTATTGCCGTCGGGCAGGGATGCGTCGCCGGCCTCGAAGCCGCCTCGTACGCGAAGAAGCACAAATAAAGGTGTAAGGTTCACGTTGCAAGGTACAGGGAAAGACTTCCTTACAGTACGAAAAGGTTCCGTGCACCTTGGACCTTGCACCTTGCACCGGCCCGTCAGGACCCGAAAGCGCTGAACAAAGATGAATTCCGTAAGTGAGGACTTCCCCCCTGTGAAATATCCCCATCTTTTTTCACCTATTCAGATCAACACCATGGGCCTCAAGAACCGGATCGTGATGACCGCCATGCATCTCGGCTATACTCCTGGAGGCCAGGTCACGGACCGTCTGGTGGAGTTCTACGCCTTGCGGGCGAGGGGAGGCGCGGGACTCATCATTGTGGGCGGCTGCACCATCGACCCCTGGGCCGGTATGGCCGACATGATCTCCGTCAAGGAGGACTCCTTCCTCCCTGGACTGGAGAGGCTGACAAATGCAGTCAAAGGATGCGGTGCGAAAATCGCCGCTCAGCTCTACCAGGCCGGAAGCCTTTTTCCGCCTCAGCCGTGCGGTCCAAGTTCACAGGGGAAACACCGCGCGCCCTTGATCTCGATGAAATTCCAGGAGTCCAGGACCGGTTTGCCGACGCCGCCCTTCGCGCGAAGAGGGCCGGGTTCGATGCCGTGGAAATCCTTGGAAGCGCAGGATACCTGATCAGCCAGTTCTTTTCGCCTCTCACCAACCGCCGTGAAGACCGGTACGGCGGATCCCTTGAAAACCGGATGCGCTTCGGAATCGAAGTCGTGGAAAAAGCGCGAAAGGCTACCGGCTCCTCTTATCCCATCCTCATGCGCCTGGCGGGTAACGACTTCATGGAGGGGAGCAACACCAACAGGGAAGCGCAGCTCTTCGCGTCACAGCTCGAAAAAGCCGGGGTGGACTGCTTCAATGTCACCGGCGGGTGGCATGAAACCCGGGTCCCCCAGTTGACCATGCACGTCCCCCGCAAGGCTTATGTCTATCTTGCGCGGGGCATCCGAAGCGCTGTTTCGGTTCCCGTGATTGCGAGCAACCGCATCAATGACCCGGCCCTTGGCGAAGAGATCCTCCGCGAGGGCCAGGCCGATCTGGTCACCATGGCCAGGGCTCTTCTGGCTGACCCTGACCTGCCAAACAAAGCTTTTGATGGCAAAGGCAACCTTATCACCCACTGCGTCGCGTGCAACCAGGGATGTTTTGATCGCGTGTTTCAGTTTGAGCCTGCCACCTGTATGGTAAATCCGGCGGCAGGAATAGAGGCCGAGCTTAATGTGACTCCCGCTCCTCGCCTGAAAAAAGTCCTTATCATCGGCGGCGGGCCTGCGGGCATGAAGGCGGCTGTCACGGCTTCAGACCGGGGGCACCAGGTGATGCTCGTTGAAAAAGGCAGCCGGCTTGGCGGGCAAATTCTCCTGAACGCGAAGATCCCAGGCAGGGAGGAAATCCTCCTTGCTGCCAAAGATCTGGAAAGAAATCTGAGAGCCCGTTCTGTAGAAATTCTCCTTGGCAAGAAGGCGGACGAAGCCTTCATTCGCGCGCAAGCGCCGGATGCACTTGTTGTTGCCACAGGAGCCACGCCCCTGCTCCCCTCCATTCCGGGAATAAGCCATTCCAAGGTCGTGCTGGCATGGGACGTTCTCGCAGGCGCCGCCACAGTTGGGAAAAAAGTCCTCATTGTGGGAGGGAATGCGGTCGGGCTCGAAACAGCGCTCTACCTCGCTTCCCATGGGACGATTTCGCCTGAGGTCCTTCACTTCCTCATGGTCAACAAAGCGGAATCCTCAGAAATGATCGAAGAACTGCTCAATCGAGGTGACAAGGAAGTCTTTGTCGTGGAGATGACCAAGAAGGTGGGGCAGGATATCGGGAACTCCACCCGCTGGACGGTCATGGCAGAGCTCAAGCGTCTCGGTGTGAAGATCATCACAGGAGCCAAGGCGATTGAGGTCAGCGATGCGGGTC
>JALOPA010000115.1 GCA_025454125.1 Thermodesulfobacteriota bacterium | reverse complement strand
AAGGCCGTCATGGCGGCCTTCCGAGCCTATTTGAACTACGACGGCGCAGGTCAAGGCTTTGGCGACACCTACCTCAAGACGGACGTATCGGACTCAGCCCTCACAAATCGTTCAACCCAGAATGAGCGCATGACGGCCTATGCTTCGATCGACCAGAGCGACCCCAAGCGACTGATCGTCATCGTCATTAACAAAAGCCAGACCACGGCCATCAAGACGGGTTTCCAGGTGGCTCACACGGTCCGGTTCGACAAGGCCGAGGTTTACCAAATCACAGGCGGCGTCGGGAGCTGCACCGGCCCGACGCGCAAAGCCGATATTCCCATCACGCTCAGGAACGCCTTCGCCATTACCCTGCCCCCTCTGAGCATTTCCACCATCGTCCTCAAAGCTTCACATGAGAGATTGAATCCCCCTGCACCCCTGCGGATCGAACGCTTCCCACAAATTCCTTGACACCCTCCGGGCCTCTCAATAAGGTGTCCGCAGGCTTTGAAAAGCCTCGGAAACCGGAGCCACCACAGTCATTTGAGAAGGAGATTCGCCTATGGAAAGACGATTGGATGCGTTAACCTATCCTGACGTTAAGGAATACTTAGCTCAGGGAACCGATCTGGCTATCCTGCCGCTCGGCGCCGTGGAGCAGCATGGCCCTCACTGCCCGCTGGGTACGGACGCCTACATTGCTCGCGGCATCGCCGAAGGCGTGGCAGAGAAGCTGGGAGCTGTGCTTCTGCCGACCCAGTGGTACGGGGTCTCCCGCCACCACATGACCTTTGCCGGGTCCCTCACCATCCGACCTCAGATCCTGCAGGGACTTGTGGAGGATCTTCTGGAGTCCCTGATTCACCACGGGTTCAAGAAGATTCTCATCCTGAACGGTCATGGGGGCAATACGCCGTCCATCACCTCTGCCTTTTCCGAAGTCCGCGGAAGGCACCCGGAGATTTTCATGGCCCAATCGAGCGTGTGGCTGGCCTTGGCGGATGAGTACCCTCAGTTGCCCGAGGAGATGCGTCAGAAGAACTTCCGCACCATGGTCAGCCACGGGGGTCTGCTGGAAACGTCTCTGGTCATGGCCGTGGCACCCGGAACGGTGAATATGAAGCGTGCCCAGCCCATTTCCGTTGACAAATACGTCCTGGGCACCGATCCATCGATGAGCGTGGCGCTGCGCATGCTCGATCTGAGCCCCATCGGCTCCAACGGCGACCCCAGGGAAGCCAATCCACGCTTCGGGCAGGAGTTCCTGACTCGCTCCATCGATGCCCTGGTGCGCAAGTACCGTGAAGCCGTCAAAACCTTCGTGGACGGCGGTTAGGGTGTAAGACGGCCCGGCCTAGGCCGGCCGCAAAGGCAAGAGAGGGGTTATAAGAGCAAATGAGAGGGTCTTTTCACGAAAGGAGGCATACCATGTGGAAGAAATTGAGTGTCTTTGGATTGACGCTGGCTCTGGCCGTATGCTTCGCAGGCGACGTTGGGGCTCAAACAAAGTGAGGCAAGCTGACGATCGGTCGGCCGACGGACGCCATCTCCTTGGACTCGAACGCGGAAACGACCGGCGCCGGATCGATCGCTTACTGGAACATCATAGAGCCCCTGATCTATGTCGCTCAGGACGGGCAGATCAAACCCAAGCTCGCCACCGAGTACCAGCTCGTGTCGCCGGATCGGATTCGTTTCAAGCTCCGCAAGGGGATCCAGTTTCATGACGGGACCCCCTTCAATGCCGCGGCCGTGAAGTTCACCTTTGATCGGGCGGCTGACGACAAACAGCCTGCGAGGTGGAAAGCCCTGTTTGGCCCGCTGAAAGGCGCGGAAGTGGTGGACGACTACACGGTGGATGTTCTCACCACGGTTCCTTACGCGCCGATCATCGCCTCGACCGCCATGTGCTACACCGGCATCGTGAGTCCGGCCGCGGTTCAGAAATTCGGAGATGCTTATGGTCGGAATCCGGTAGGCACAGGCCCCTTCAAGTTCAAAGAATGGCAGGCCAAGAACTTCATCTCTATCGTGCGAAACGACGCCTACTGGGGCGAGAAGGCCTATCTGGACGAGGTGGTGTTCAAAGTCATCCCGGAAGGCGGCGCGCGCATGATGGGACTTAAGGCGGGAGACTTGGACATGGTCGTCCAGCCCGTGCCTTCGGAGCTCCCAGGCTTCAAGAAGGACCCCAAGTTCACTCTGGCTGAAACCATCGGGGGCCGAATTATCTACGTGGGATTCAACATGGGTCTTGCGCCGACCGATGATCCCAAGGTCCGTCAGGCCCTGAGCATGGCGGTCAATGTGCCGGCCATCGTGGAGAACATCATGGAAGGGGCCGCAGTGCCCGCCAAGGGATACCTCGCGCCCTCCGTCTTCGGCTTCAAGGACATGGAACTGTCAAAACGTTTCCCCTTTGACCTCAAGAAAGCCAAAAGCCTTTTGGCGGAGGCCGGCTGGAAGCCCGGCCCCGACGGAATGCTGGCCAAAGACGGCCAGAAGCTCACCATCAAGTTCTTGGGCGCAAAGGCCCGTTTCCCCATGGACGCTGAAATCTGCGAGGCGGTTCAGGCCCAGTGGAAGGAGCTTGGCGTGGACGTGAAGCTGGAGTTTTTTGACTGGGCCACCACCTTCGGTTTGGTCCGCAAGCCCGACCTCCCTTACAACTCCTTCATGATGGGGTGGGTCACGACCAACAACGATGCGGACTACAGCCTTTACGCCATGTTCCACTCGAGCCAGATTCCTCCCAAGGGCTGGAACTCCAATGCGTTCAAAGATTCGGCCGTAGATCAGTTGCTGGACGAAGCCCGAGTGAGCCCGGACAGGAACAAGAGAATCGAAAACTACGCCAAAGTGCAGAACATTCTGGCCGATTCCGCGGCATGGATTCCCATCTACAACACCAAGGAAGTCTTTGTTCTGAACAAGAAAGTCAAAGGGTTTGTGCCTGAAGCCATTGAGTATCAGCTGACGCTGGGCAATGTGTGGCTTGAGAAATGACCTTCGGAGCGGCCGGAGACCGGCTCCGGCCGCCCACCTCCTCCCAGTGAATGATCGGTTACCTGTTCAAGAGATTCCTCGCGAGCGTCGGGGTGATTCTGGGCATGATCCTCCTGGTCATGCTCATCATGGACATCATCCCGGGCGATCCCGCAGCCCTCATGCTCGCCGAAAGCGCCACGCCCGAGATGGTCGCCAACCTGCGCCATCAACTGGGTCTTGACCAGCCGCTCTACCTTCGCTACTTCCAGTACCTGGGCAAGGTCGTGAGGGGAGACCTGGGATACTCGATTCGGGAAATGAGCCATGTCTCGCGACTCATTGCGGCGACCTGGCCCAACACCTTGATTCTGACCGCAGTGGCCATGGCCCTTTCGCTTCTGATTGGTCTCCCGCTGGGCATCGTGTCCGCAGCAAAATCAGGGTCATGGCTGGACCACACCTCGAGGCTTGTTTCCCTCCTGGGCTTGTGCATGCCCGTCTTCTGGATCGGCCTGGTCTTGATGTACCTTTTTTCCCTAAGCCTGGGATGGTTTCCCACGACCGGCTCGGGAACCCTCGGGCATCTGGTGCTCCCCTCGGTGACGCTCGCCGCATACTCCGTGGCATCGCTCGCGCGCATGACCCGCTCCAGTCTTCTCGAGGTTCTGGGCGAGGACTATGTTCGAACCGCGCGTGCCAAGGGCCTGGCGTACTGGAACGTCGTGGTGCGCCATGCGCTCCGCAACGCCCTCATCCCGATCATCACGGTCTTCGGCATGCAGGTGGGGCAGCTCATGGGCGGCGCCATCCTCACCGAGACGGTCTTTGCATGGCCGGGCCTGGGCCGGCTCATGGTCGGCGCGATTCAGGGCAGGGACTACCCTCTTTTGCAGGGGACCATCCTGATTTTTGCGGGCGCTTACATTCTGATCAATCTCATCGTTGACCTCTCTTACAGCGCCATCGACCCCCGGGTGGCCAGGGGAGGCAAGGCATGAACGGATCGGAGAAGAAGAGGCCTCGCTCCCGCGCCCTGCGGCGGTTCTACCGAAACCCCCTTTCCCTGCTCGGGCTCTTTCTGGTGGTGGTGCTCACGCTCACCGCTGTCCTCGCTCCGCTCCTTGCGCCCAAAGACCCGGCGGCCCAGTCCCTCTTTGACAAACGGGCCAAGCCCTTCGGGAAGTTCCTGCTGGGGGCCGATCAGTTCGGAAGGGACATTTTGAGCCGGCTCATCTACGGGGCCAGGGTTTCGCTCTTCGTCGCCTTTTTCTCGGTCGCCATCGCGCTGAGCGGTGGCCTGATCATCGGGACCCTTTGCGGCTACTTCGAGGGGGCCTTGGATACGCTTTTGATGCGGGTGATGGACATCCTCCTCTCTTTCCCCTACCTTCTTCTGGCGATCGCCCTGGTTTCGGCTCTGGGGCCCGGGCTTCTCAACACCACCGTGGCCATCGGGTTCTGGGCCTTGCCCACCTTCGCCCGGATGGTCCGGGCCTCAGTTTTGGGTTTGAAAAAGCGGGAGTTCGTCACGGCCGCCAGCGCCCTGGGCGCGCCTGCGTGGCGGATCATCCTGCTTCACATCGTACCCAACTTCGTTGCCCCCGTGGTGGTGTACGCGACCCTGTTCATGGCCAATGCGATCATGATGGAGGCAGCGCTCTCTTTCCTGGGCCTCGGCGTGCAGCCGCCCACTCCCTCCTGGGGGGAAATGATTTCCTCAGGCCGCAACGCTCTCATGGTGGCCCCCCATGTGGCCACGATCCCGGGGCTGGCCATCATGCTGGCCGTCTTGGGATTCAACCTCCTGGGCGACGGACTCCGGGATGCCCTGGACCCCAAGATGAAGGTGCCGTGACGAAATGAGCCAGAGACCCGACGACATTCTCCTGGAGGTGCGCGATCTCCACACCTCCTTCAAGACCGACGAAGGCCTGATCCTGGCTGTGGCAGGAGTGGATTTCGTCATGCGCCAGGGCGAGACGCTCGGGTTGGTGGGAGAATCAGGCTCCGGCAAGACCGTGGCCGCTCTCTCCATCATGCGCCTGATCCCTGAGCCGCCTGGGAGAATCTTCAAAGGCCAGATTCTTTTCGAGGGCCGCGATCTTCTCCGGCTGAGTGAACGGGAGATGCGCAAGGTGCGAGGGAACAGAATCTCCATGATTTTCCAGGAGCCCATGACCTGTCTGAATCCTGTGGTTCGCGTGGGGGACCAGATCGGGGAGGCCGTCCGGCTGCATCAAGGTCTTTCAACGGCCGAGGCCCGTTCGGTCGCCGTGCAGATGCTCAGGAAGGTGGGGATCCCGGACCCGGACCGGCGGGCCAAAGAGTTCCCACACCAGCTCTCCGGGGGCATGCGGCAGAGGGTCATGATCGGCATGGCGCTGGCCTGCCACCCTCGCCTCATTATCGCGGACGAGCCCACCACGGCCCTGGACGTCACAATCCAAGCCCAGATCCTTGAACTGATGAACGATCTCAAGGAGGATTTTCAGACTGCGGTGCTTCTCATCACCCACGATCTCGGTGTCATCGCCGAGACCGCCCAGTGGGTAGCCGTGATGTATGCCGGCCGCATCGTGGAGTATGCCGATGTGAAGACCTTGTTTTCGGATCCGAGCCATCCCTACACGATCGGTCTTCTGGAGTCCATGCCGAGCCTGGACGGCGACATCCCTGAGGACCGCACGCTGAGAACCATCCCGGGGATGGTTCCAAGCCTTCTGGATCTCAAGCCCGGTTGCACCTTTCAGGATCGCTGTCCCACAGTCTTTGATCGTTGCCGCCAAGAGGAGCCCCTGCTCTTCCGAACGCGCCATGGCCGTCTTTCGAGGTGCTGGCTTCATGAGCGCTGAACTTCTCAAGGTATCCGGACTGGTGAAGCATTACCCTGTGGGAGGGGGATCGTTCAGAAAGCCCAGGGCCGTTGTCCAGGCTGTCGACGGCGTAGACCTCACGGTGATGGAAGGCGAGACCTTTGGCCTGGTAGGTGAATCCGGGTGCGGCAAGACGACCCTCGGCCGCTGCATCCTGAGGTTGGAGGAGCCCACCGCCGGAGAGGTGATCTTCAAGGGTCAGGATGTCCTGCGTCTCAAGCGCAGGGCTCTTCGCGATCTGCGGCGCCACATCCAGATTGTTTTTCAGGACCCTTATTCGTCCCTGAATCCGCGAAAGACCATCCGGAGCATCATCGCTGAGGCTTTTTCGATCCACCATCTCTTCACCTCGGAAGAGCGCAAAGCGCGGCTGGAAGAACTGATGACGGTGGTCGGTCTTTTGCCCGATCACCTTTCCCGTTATCCCCACGAGTTTTCGGGAGGCCAGCGACAGCGAATCTGTCTGGCGAGGGCTCTGGCCTTGAACCCGGATCTCATCATTGCGGACGAACCGGTCTCGGCCTTGGACGTGTCGATCAAATCCCAGATCATCAACCTGCTGGTCCAGCTCCAGCGCCGTTTCAATCTCACGTACATGTTCATCTCCCACGACCTCTCGGTGGTACGGCATATATGCGACCGGGTGGCGGTCATGTACCTCG
>JALOPA010000114.1 GCA_025454125.1 Thermodesulfobacteriota bacterium | reverse complement strand
GGACCCTGATGTCCTGCTGAAGCCATCGTGAAAAAACCGTTCAAGGCCTTGAAAAAGAAGAGGCTGGTTTAAACCAGCCTCTTTTTTTGTCCTGGTAGGCACGAAGAGATTTGAACTCTTGACCCCTACCGTGTCAGGGTAGTGCTCTCCCCCTGAGCTACGTGCCTGCTGTACGGGAAATGATTAGCTACCAGCTTTACCCATTCATGTCAAGACCTATTTGGATTCCTCCGCCTTCTCTTTTCGTTCCCCGCGCCCCGCGTTGCTTCCCGTCCCCTCTCCCATGACCCTCAGCCCGTACTGCATGTAATGCAGGCCGGAAATGATCGTGAGCGCCGCCGTAATATAGTAAAGCGCGTCGTAGATCGCAGCGGGCAATAACACGCAGCCTTTGAGGAGAACCATGGTCAGGGTGATGAACTGGAAACAGGTGTTGATTTTGCTCACCGCGGAAGGCCTGATCTTGATCTCCAGCCGATTCAGGTGAAAAACCAGAACGCCCAGCAGGATCATGACGTCCCTGGCAATGGCCGTGACCGTCAGCCAGGAGGGCAGATACCCTCTCACGCCGAGCAGGACAAAGGCGGTGACCAGCAGTGTCTTGTCGGCCAGAGGGTCGAGGTACGCTCCGAGCCTGCTCTTCTGATTGAAAAGCCTGGCCACCATGCCGTCGATCCCGTCGCTGATCATGCAGACCAGAAAGACAATCAAGGCGGAAGTGAGCCGATCGTTGATCAAATAGATGACGAACACAGGGGCCAGGATGATTCGGAACGCGGTAATCAAATTGGGAATCGTCATGGTGGCAGACGTCCGTTCAGCGGATTATTTTTGTGGGGAAGACGATCCGGGGCCTGCCCCCGGGGTTTGTTGGATCGATTGCAATTCCTCTTTTGCTTCGCTCAGCAGGGACCCGTGGATCCAGATGACCTTCTTGAATGCCTTTTCCGCATCGGCGTAACGATGCGCCTGTTTGTAGGCTATACCCAAATAGAAATAAGCCTCCGGCAGATCCTCTTCAAAGGAACAGGCGGCCCTGAAACGTTGCTCGACCTGTTCAACCCAGTCCGGCGGCCTCTGCACCGTGTAAATCCCCATGAAGCCCACTTCCGCGAGCGCCTTTTCCTCATTTCTTTCAGCCGTCTCCTGCGCCCGGGTCATTAACGCAAAGGCTTCGGCGAACTGGCCCTTCCGGCCCTCGATCCACCCCAGGCCCCTGTAGGCACCGGAGCATTTCGGGTCAAGCCGGAGCGCCTGCTCAAATTCCCATTGAGCCTCGTCAGGTCTCTCCATTCGGAGCAGGGCGAACCCGTTGAAGACGTGATGTTCTGGAGTGCCCAACCTGCCCTCCGGGACCAGGCCGGAACGAGGCCCGCACCCTCCCAAAAACAAACCCATGCAGCAGAGGAGGGTCAGCGCTTTCAGCACCGCGGCTTCCACTCCGGCCGATCGCCGGCTTTTCGCAAGACTCACCACGCCTGTTACTCCATCACAAACAGCACTTTGCCTCGGTGAAGAAAACTGAGGTTGCTCCCGGCCCCCTTGATTTTTCCCGCGTCGGCGTTGCTGATGACAATGTCGCAGGGCCTGCCCTTTGCCGCTCTCAACCCTTTCACGATCAGCGGTTTGAGGCCCACCCGAGGGTTGTCCCGCGACTTGGCCAACCCTCTCGCGTAAGCAGCCACCCCTCGTTCCAGAGCCTGGTCACGGCTGACGTGCGCTGTTCCGTAAACCACCTGTCCGTCTTCCCCGATGATCATGGGCGCCATTGCAGGGCTGAGAGGGATTCCCCGACAATCCACAATGAGCCCGGTGAACGGCTCCTCCTTTTTCTGCGACTGCTCCACCGCCTGGATGCTCGCGATGGTTTTCGGGAGGACCAGGTCGCCGAAGGGCCCGTTCAACTTCATCGCCACCATGAGCCTCACGGCCCCGTTGGGCGAAACGGACTTCTCCACCACATGGGAATCCCTCAGGACTGCGGCCACGAGCTGATCACCGGCGCGCTGCTGGTCGAGGACCTCTTTGACCGTGCTTTTGGAGTCCACCCGTATCGCCTGAAGGAGCCCGATCAGTTCGCCCCGGGCAAGGGTCTCCGCTTCGGTCTCTGCGAGTGCCCGTCCTTGGGCAGGGCTAAGAGCATGGGCCGGCGGCATCCCTGTGGCCGAGACCTCCACGATCCCGTTGGTCCAGTCCACTTTTCCACGCTCAAGGGATTGGATGTAGGTCTCTGCAAAAACCCCGTTCGTCCCGGTGAGGACGAGGATACCGGCTGTCCAGAAAAACAGCAGCACCCTTCCCAGAGGAAGACCGCGTGGCCGCTCAAGGGTCCTGAACAAACGAGGTGATCGTTTCAACAAGGTGTTCATTCCTATGAGGGTCTACCCAATGGATGGAAGGATCTGCTCTGAACCAGGTCAACTGTCTTTTTGCATATCGCCGCGTGTCCGCCTGAAGCTCCCGAACCATCTCCTCTCGATCGTAACGACCTTCGAGGTAGCGCACGGCATGCCTGTAACCCAAGGACTTCATGGGCTTTAGATCAGGAGAGTATCCCATGGTCAAGAGGGTCTTCGTCTCTTCGACAAGGCCTCTTTCGACCATGAGGAGACCCCTTTCGTTGATGCGATGATAAAGCTCCTCGCGGTCGATTTGCAAACAAATTTTGAGAGCCTGAAAAGGGGAGTCCTGAAATCCGTGGCCTTGGACCAGGGCGGAGAGCGGCCCTTTCGTGAGCTCGATGATCTCCAAGGCTCTGAGGATCCTCACCCTGTCGTGAGCATGGATCTTCTTCGCGGACAAGGGATCGAGTTGTTCCAGCCTCCGGTACAGGGCGTCGAGTCCCTGGGACTCCGCCTGATCCCGCAGCTCCCGGCGCAGGCCCTGATCCCCAGCCGGGCACTGGAGAAGCCCTCCCAGCAATGTCTTAATGTACAACCCTGTGCCTCCCACCACGAAACACACCTTCCCTCTCGCCAGGACGTCCCGGATCGCGGGCACGGCAAGGGAGCGATAGAGGGCGGCATTGAATTCCTGGTCCGGGTCGACAACGTCCAGGAGGTGATGAGGGACCGAGCTCCGCTCCGCTGGAGAGGGTTTGGCCGTGCCCACGTCCATGTACCGGTAGACCTGCATGGAGTCGGCATTGACGATTTCGCCCTGAAGGCGGAGCGAGAGATCCACCGCAAGCCCGCTCTTCCCCGAGGCCGTGGGCCCGGCAATCACCACCACTTTTTCCTTTTCTACGGCCATCTCAGTCCGTTCTTCGCTCGATCAGATGCAAATTCCCCGGCATGAAAGGCGCCTGTGAGAGTGATGAGTCACGAGGACTGAGGACTGAGCAGGACAAAGAAGGGCGTTTTTGGAAATCCACTCAGTCCTCATCGCTCATCCCTCAGTCCTGTTACACAACCCTCCGGAACATCTTCTCTATCTCATAGAAGCTCAGCCTCTTGAGCACGGGACGGCCGTGGGGACAGTTCGTGGGCACCTCCGCTTCACCCAACTGCTCCACCAGGGAGACCATCTCTTCCCTGGATAACCGCTGGCCTGCGCGGATGGCGCCGTGGCAAGCCATGAGCGCGAGAAGCCGCTCGACCATCTGGTCCCCTTTCACAGCCCCCTGCTCTTCCAGGAGAGGCAGGATTTCACGCAAAAAGGATTCCCATTGAACATCGACCAGAAGGCTCGGAACAGAGCGAACCAGGAAAGTCCCGCCGCCGAAGGGCTCGAGGCTTATGCCCAGTTGCGAGAGATCTCCGAGCCTCTTCACAATCGTTCTGGTCTCGGAAGGGGAAAACTCCACCCTGGGAGGAATCAGGAAAGGCTGGCACTCCAGCGCAGCGGAGTCATAGGATTTCTTCAGCTTCTCGAAGACTCTTCTTTCATGCGCCGCATGCTGATCCACGAGGAGAAGCCCCTCTCTGGTCTCGCAGAGGATGTAGGTCTCTTTGAGCTGACCGAGAACGACCGGCGTTTCTTTGTTGATCAGGGGAACCTGAGGCTCCGGCTCGCGGGGGGCCCTTCGCTCAGCGGGAACGGCCGAATACCAGCCCATGGTCTCAGCAATGGCTCCGACCGGTTCTCCCGCGCTCTTAACGAAGGAGGCAGGCACTTCGAAAAGCCTGGCGGCTTTCTGCCTCAGGGTTTCATCCACCGCCGTTTTCACGGCTTCATGAACCAGGCGACTTTGGTGAAATCGGACTTCCTGCTTGGCAGGATGCACGTTCACGTCGACCTGAGAAGGATCGATTTCGATGAAGATGACGGCATAGGGATAACGCCCCTTCATGAGGCGCGACCCATAGCCTTCGATAACCGCGTGCGTCAGAAGCCTTTCCCGTACGCTTCTTCGGTTCACATACACGAACAGGTGATCTCCCCTGGCCCTGTCCCACTCCGGCGGGGATAGGTATCCGCTCAGGCCCAGGCCCTCGACCTCCCGCTCCAGCGGCACCAAGGAACCAGCCACCTCGTGCCCGAAAAGGGCTGAAAGCCTGCTCACGTCATTGTCCACTGAGGGAAGACTGAGCAGAGTCTTGTCCCTGTCATCCAGCCTGAAGGAGAGCGCCGTGAAGGGAAGAGCGATTCGCGACAGGGTGTCCACGATGTGATCGGTCTCCGTAGCCGCGCTCCGCAGGAATTTCTTCCGGGCCGGAGTGTTGAAAAAGAGATCCTTCACCTCCACGGTGGTACCGACCGGAGCGCCCGTCTCCACGATTTCCTTTATCTTTCCGCCCTCGATCCTCAGCCGGAAACCACCCATGTGTTCGTTCGTGCGGGAGGTGATCACCATTCGGGAGACCGCTGCAATGCTGGGCACGGCCTCCCCTCTGAACCCGAGGGTGCGGACGCTGAAGAGATCCTCAATCTCGCTGATTTTGCTTGTGGCATGCCGCTCGGCGCACAAGAGCAGGTCATCCCGATCCATGCCCGCTCCATTGTCCATGACGCGGATCAGGTTCCTCCCGCCGTTCTCGATCTTGACCAGGATACGGGTGGACCCTGCATCGATGCTGTTGTCGATGAGCTCGCGCGCCACCGAGGCCGGCCGCTCCACCACCTCCCCTGCCGCAATCTGAGAGGCCACCTTTTCTGAAAGAATCCTGATCAAGCCCATAGTTTGTTCAAACCCACTTTCTCACGCGAAAATTCCGTTCTCCTCAAGCGCATGCCGAGTGGCGCATTATACCAGATCCGTCTTCTTGTTCAATCGCCAAAGATCCCCCTTAGAGGAATCGGCTACCGTCCCGAACTTAACAAATCAAAGGACCTGTGCTACGTTGTCACTTGTCCGCAGTCCGTTGTCCGTCGGTGGTCGTAAGAAGCGTAGAGCTAAGAGCAGGGAGCATAGAGCAGGGAGCCTAGAGCAAACAATTAAAGGCGAATGACTTGGTTTTGAGGTTCCAGCTCTCAGCTCTTGGTGGTCGGTCGTCGTTATCTGTTTATCAGCCGTCGGCGGTCCGTAGTCGGCGGTCGTGACTGGCAGGTGACTCATGGAAAAAGAAGACTGGCAAAATCGCGGTGAAGGTCATCGGCAGAGGCTTCGGGACAAGTTCGAAGAAGGCGGTCTCGACCGCTTCTCCGACGAGGAAGTCGTGGAATTTCTCCTGACCCTCGGCACTCCCCGGAAGGACGTGAAGCTTCAGGCGCGGGAGGCGTTGAAAAAATTCGGAACCCTCTCCGGCGTTCTCTCGGCCCCTATCGCCAAGCTGAAGGAGATTAAAGGCATCGGCCCCAAGAACGCCCTCTACCTGAACCTCGTTCATCACGTCGCAGGCAGGTACCTGCGGGACGCGGTGAGAAGCAAGAATTTCTTCGGTTCCTCCAAAGCGGTATTTGACTATTTGTTTCATTCTATGCGAGACCTCAAGAGGGAAGTCTTCAAGGTGCTCTACCTCAACCGCAAGAATGAATTGATCGCAGATCAGGACGTGTTCCTGGGGAGCCTCACGGGCAGCGCCGTGTATCCGAGGGAAATCATGACCCAGGCCTTGGAGAGCAAAGCAGCAGCGCTTGTGTTTGTCCACAATCACCCGTCCGGGGATCCTTCTCCCTCGGCAGAAGATCGAAAACTGACCAGAGATCTCGTATGGGCCAGCCAGCTCCTCATGATCCAGGTCCTCGACCATGTGATCGTCGGCCACAACACCTACTACAGTTTTGCCGATGACGGGCTGATCCAAACCTTCATCAAGGAGTTCCACCGGGCCTTCCAGGGTTTTGTTAGCCCTTGACAGCATTTCGGAAAAAAATGAGAATAAATATCGTAAGAAGCGTAGAGCATAGAGCAGGGAACTCAGAGTAAAAGAGCGAAGGCAAACGGCGCTGTGTTTGAGGTCCCGACTCTCAGCTCTTTGCTCTATGTCGGAGATCCTGTTGCAGACCCTGACGATCTCGAAGCGAGCCAGTCGAAAGGTTCTAAGCTCTTTTCTTTGTTTTATTTGCTCTACGCTCTTTGTAGTCGTTAGCGCGAGAGTGGCGGAATTGGCAGACGCGCTGGACTTAGGATCCAGTGGGGAAACCCTTGAG
>JALOPA010000763.1 GCA_025454125.1 Thermodesulfobacteriota bacterium | reverse complement strand
CTTGGATTTGAAGATTGCTATCAGTGGTAAGGGCGGAGTTGGCAAAACAACTCTTTCGGCATTTCTGGTGAAATGGTTTGCGGAACAAGGCAAGAAGGTTCTGGCTATCGACGCGGACCCCGATGCCAACCTGGGGCACGGCCTGGGCCTGAAAGGGGCCAAAGACATTCTGCCCATCTCCAAGATGAAGGAGCTTGTGGCCGAGAGGACGGAATCGACCCCGGGGAGCTTCGGGGGGTTCTTCAAAATGAACCCAAAGGTGGACGACCTTCCCGAAAAGCTCGCTGTACCTTCCGGGGACGGAGTGCGCCTCATGGTCATGGGAGGCGTCAAGAAGGGGGGGACCGGATGCGTCTGCCCCGAGAGCATACTTCTCAAGAACCTTGTTCAGCACCTGATCCTGCGCCGCGACGAGGTGGTGATCATGGACATGGAGGCCGGGATCGAGCACCTGGGGCGTGCAACATCCCAGTACGTGGACTGTCTGGTCGTGGTGGTGGAGCCAGGGCGGAGGAGCATCGACACGGCCCTCAAGATCAAGGAACTGGCGGGCGACATTGGGCTCACCAAGGTGGCCCTGGTGGGCAACAAAGTGCGCTCGGACAAGGACCGCCAATTCCTCACGGAGAGCCTTTCGGAATATCGCTTCCTGGGTTTCATCCCCTACGATGAAGGGATCATTGACGCCGATCTTAAGGGAGTCTTCGCGGACAGCCTCGGAGGCAGGACCCGGGACGGTCTCGAAGAAATCGCACAGAACCTCTCGTCCCTGGCCAAAACGAACAACCCGCAGCCATGAGTGATCCCATGATTGACGTGCAGAGCCTGACGGACTATCGCAATATCAATGTGGACAAGGTGGGGGTCAAGGACATCCGTTACCCCATCACAGTGATGGACAAGAATTGCGGTGTGCAGAACACGGTCGCTTCCATCAACATGTACGTCAATCTGCCTCGAGAGTTCAAAGGCACCCACATGAGCCGGTTCATCGAGATCCTGAACGAGTTCCACGGCCGGCTCGATATCCGGGAATTCAGCATGGTCCTCGAGGCCATGAAGGATCGCCTGCAAGCCCAGTCGGCCCACTTCGAGATCTCCTTTCCGTATTTCATGAAGAAGCTCTCGCCGGTCACTGAAGCCGCGGGCCTCATGGAATACGGCTGTCGCGTGACGGGCTCCCTGGACCAGCGGAACGGCTACGATTTGATCCTGGAGGTCAACGTCCCCATCTCGACCGTATGTCCCTGCTCCAAGGAGATCAGCCAGCATGGCGCCCATAACCAGCGGGGCATGGTAAGCCTGGCCGTTCGTTTCAAGCGTTTCATCTGGATTGAGGACCTGGTGCGTCTCGTGGAGGGTGCGGCCTCATGCGAGGTTTATTCCGTGCTCAAGAGACCCGATGAGAAATTTGTCACCGAGCAGGCCTATGAAAATCCGAAATTCGTGGAGGACGTGGTCCGGGACATCGCCCAGCAGCTGAAACAGGACGGCAACGTGCTGTGGTTCATGGTGGACGTCGAGAACTTCGAGTCCATCCACAACCACAGTGCATACGCCTGTATCGAGCGCAGGAAATAGGGTGGTGCCACCGCGGTCGATGTGTCAGGTTGACTGAAATTCTCGAAGTCCCCCCCGATACTGCTCATGACAAACGCCATGGACCGTTTAGAGAGCATTTGCCTGGCACTGACCGATGCGGCCATCTACCCGCATACGGTGCGGCGAATCGAGCGGCGTGAAACGCACATCTCGGTCGTCTTTCTCACTGGGGAGTGGGTTTACCTCAATCAGCGGCTGAGCCATGGCGTGTACGATGCGGTGGTGGAGATCTGCCAGGAGAGTCCGGGGCGTTTTCGGCTGGGGGGGCCGGGGGATGTGGTGGAGGTGGCCGTGCGCATGAGGGAGCTGCCGGAAGCCTCGTGCTTGAGATCCATCGTCCTCGGGAACGGCAGCCTGGAGCGCGCGATCGAAGATCGGCTGGCCTCACAGCTGAGCGATCTGGGGATGAAACTGGCTCGATTCTACGCGGCGAGCGATCGCAGCCCCGCCATCGACGAATTCGGTGGGCCGGATCGGATCGCCTTCAACATGGAGGAGAACTTCGAGCAGATCGATCCCTTCGTTGGCGATTGGTTGGCCCGCGAGCACTGGGAGCTGATTCGTGAAGTCAGTCGCGCCTTTTTCAAGGACCATCAACCCATGCTGCTCAAGAGAGTCGCAGAGGGGCGCATCCGCGACGGCCATGGCGATCTGCGTACGGATCACATCTATCTCGTGGACGGAATCCAGATCATCGACTGCATCGAATTCAACGAGCGGTTTCGCTACGGGGATGCGGCTCTCGACCTGGCCTTCCTGCACATGGATTTCGAGCACCTGGGCCGATCGGACCTGAGCCTTCTCGTGCTGGCAGCCTATGTGAGGGAAGCGGGGGATCCTGAGCTTTACGCCCTTCTGGACTTCTACGCCGCCTACCGCGCCGTCGTGAAGCTGAAGGTCTCCTGCCTCCACCTGGCGGAGTTGAAGGATTCGGACGAGCGGGCATCGCTGCGGCGGCAGGCCGGCCACTTTCTGGAGCAGGCCTACCGATATGCCATCCAGTTCAGCCGCCCCACACTGTGGGTTTGCTGCGGTCTCCCGGCGACGGGCAAATCATGCCTGGCCGCGGGCCTTGGGAGCGCTCTATCCATCAAAGTGCTCCAGACCGACGAAATCCGCAGAGAACTGGAGGGGAAGGAACTGCATGACGAGAGCGTGGTGCCGTACGATACCGGCATATACAGGAGGGAGCGGAGAAACCGGGTCTATGCACACATGCTGGCGATGGCGATGGAGGAACTCAAGCACGGCCGCTCCGCGATCCTTGACGGTTCGTTCTCTCAACGGAAATGGCGGGATGAAGCACGGCTGTTGGCGGAGGACCTGGACACCAATTTTGTCATCGCCGCCTGTTCGTGTGAAGAGGGGATCCTGCGAGACAGGTTGAGGGAACGGGAGGGAAGGGGGGGGACATCCGACGCCCGCATCCAGCATCTCCCGCGCATGATCCAGGAATTCGAGCCGGTGGCCGAAGGCCCTCCGGACACGGTGATCCCCGTGTGCACGGCACAGCCGGTCGACGAGGTTCTCCTGCACGTCCTCACCGAAGCTTACCGTCTCAGGAGCGCACAGGTGAAACGCTTGATGC
>JALOPA010000113.1 GCA_025454125.1 Thermodesulfobacteriota bacterium | reverse complement strand
CGCAATCTTTCTCCCGGCAGATAGACGCCGTTCATGATGTCTTCTTTGAGTTGGTCTGCAATCGTTTCCCAGATGGGCTTGTAGGGCTTCCTATTCATCACGATCGCCCCTAAATGATCAAAAATAGAAAATGAAATTTGTCGCTGTCACTGCAAACAAATAACATAATTTCAGATGGTTGGCTTAAAAACCTAAAATATGATATATCAGATTTTGATATATAATATTTTATCTGTCAACAAAAACTTCCGCCCTCCATCTATCGAAATTTCCCCTTTCATGAGAGGAGGGGAAATTTCGATGATTGGCTTGACGCAGGCCGTCTCATTTCCGGCTCCCACATAAGTAAGCCTTCTTTATGATCTCGCACTCTTTCAAGAAAGCCGCATCGCCTTCTCCCATTACTTCTCCTTTTTGCATGATGTACCCGTAAGACGAGATGCGGAGCGACTTCCTGGCGTTCTGCTCAATGATGAGGATGGTGATCCCTGTGCAGCTGATGTCATGGATTGTTTTGAAGACGCGGCCTGTCATAATGGGGGAAAGCCCAAGGGAGGGTTCGTCAAGGATCATCATCTTCGGCTTGGCCATCAGGGCCCGGGCAATGGAAAGCATGCCGAGTTCTCCGCCGCTCAGCGTGCCTGCCAGTTGGTGGCGTCGCTCTTTGATGATGGGAAAAATGTCCGAAAGTTCTTCCATCCTCTGACGGATCACCCGGGGATCATTTTCGAAATAGGCGCCCATCCGAAGGGTTTCCGCCACGGTTAGTTTTGGAAAAAGCTGGCGCCCTTCGGGGACCACGGAGATTCCCAGCTTGATGATCTGGTGTGTCCTCAGTCGCTCAATACGCGAGCCCGAAAAGGTGATCTCACCTTTTCGGGGCCTGACAAGGTTCACAATGCTTTTGATGAGAGTCGTCTTGCCCGCGCCGTTCGGACCGAGAACGCAGGTGATCGACCCGTCGGGAACCTTCATGGAGATATTTCTCAAGACGATAACCTTCTCGTCGTACTGGGCCCAAATGCCCTTGAGTTCAAGCATCGTCCGTTTCCTTTCCCAGGTACGCCTCCAGGACCTCCTCGTTAACCGCGATGTCGGCGTAAGGTCCTTCGGCGATTTTCTTTCCGTAATTGAACACAAAGACATGCTCGGCGATATTTTGAATAACCGTCATATCATGCTCGATGAGGATGATACTGAGGTCCCTGAACCTCTCCCTGACCTTGCCGATGTCTTCCATCAGCTTGTCTGTTTCCTCTGGAGACATGCCGGCGGAGGGTTCGTCGAGAAGGAGAAGGTCGGGATCCGAAGCAAGGGCCCGGCAAATCTCCACGCGTCGCCTGTCTCCCTGCGAGAGGTCGGAGACAAGGCGCTGGTGCTGCTCGGTCAGTTCGGGGCTGAAATAGCGCAGGATCTTCATGGCCCGGCTCGCACACTCGGCCAGTTCCTTCTTGACCCTTTTGTAGCGAAAAAGGACGTCGACCAGCCCGGCCTGTTGCTTGGTGTACATGCCGAGGATCACGTTGTCGAGGATGCTCAATTGCCAGAAAAGACGATTGTTCTGAAAGGTCCTGGCCATGCCTCTCCTGGTGATCTGGTGGGATTTCTGTCCCGTCAGGTTTTCGTTCTTGAACCAGATCTCTCCTTCGGAGGGCTTGTAGATCCCGGAAACAAGATTGAAGAAGGTCGTCTTTCCGGATCCGTTGGGTCCGATGAGCCCGACCGTCTTACCGTAGGGAACATTCAGGTTGACCCCATTGACGGCTGCAAGCCCGCCGAAGTAGATTGAGAGGTTCCGAATCTGAAGAATGTATCGATCGTCCAATGCCTTCACCTCCAGGCTTAGGCATACTGCCGTGTCTTTTGCGGGAACAGCCCTTTCGGCCTGGCCAGCAGCATGATGATGATGATGAGAGCGAAAAGCCACAACCTGTAGGACTGGACGACCTGGAATTTTTCAGGAATCAGCGTCATGATCACGGCCCCGAAGATCACGCCGGTCACATTTCCCATCCCGCCGATGATGACCATGGTCACCACGATAACGGAAAGCATGAAGGCGAAATTCTCAGGTGAGATGAACCCCACGTTGAAGGCATAGATCGCCCCGGCCAGGCCGTCGAAAAAGGCATTGGTGTAAAAGGCCATGATCTTGCTTCCCGTGACATCGATCCCCTGGCAAGCGGCGGCAATCTCGTCGTCCCGGATGGCATTCCACGCGAGCCCGATTTTGGATTGGTAGAGACGGCGGGCCACCACGAATTCAATAAAAAGAATCACGAGAACCAGGTAGTAAAAATTGGCCTGAAAGGGCAGCTCCATTCCGAAGATGCGCACCGAGTCCCCCAGGGAAAAACCGCCGATGGTGGGATAGGGAATCCCGGCAATCCCGTCCGGCCCTCCGGTCCAGCTCAGGTTGTTAAGTAGAAGATAGATGATGAGCCCAACGGCCATGGTGACCAGGGAAAGATAGTAGGTCTTCGTCTTCATGGTGGGAAGACCCAAGAGAAATCCGAAAAGGGCGGCGGCCAACCCGCTCAGGGGCAGGATAATCCAAAAGGACCAACCGAAGTGAACGGCGAGAAGGGCGGCGGTGTACGCGCCCACCCCATAATCCGCGGCAGTGGCGAAATTGACCAGGTGGGTGGAGCCCACCTGGAAATCCAGCCCGATGGCCAGCACCGCGAAAAGCCCTGCCAGGAAAAGCAAGTGGATGAGATAAGGGCTATCGTGCAGGATGAAGGGGAGGCCGAGAACGAAGATCAGTCCCCATGCAACGGCCGTCTTCTTGTAATGGTCGAAGAGGTCCTGCAAACCCGCATTCAGCCTTTCGTACTTGACCAACACAAAGCTGAGGACGACCGTTCCCAGGATCACCGCCAGGATGGGAATAATCTCTTCCACAATCAGAAACACCAGAACAAGAGCGAAAAAAAGGGACTCAAGGAACAGGAGCAGAAGCAAACCGCCGAGGCCTTTTTTCATGGTTGGACCCTCTCCTTAGACTTTGTCGTAGACCTTTTGGCCAAGGAGGCCTGAGGGTTTAAAGACCAGGAAGAAAATGACGATGATGAAAGCATAGACGTCCTTGTAGGCGGTTCCTCCCGGGATGTAGGCACTCGCAAACGTCTCCACAACGCCGAGCGTGAGGCCCCCGAGGATGGCCCCGTTGAAATTGCCCAGGCCCCCGACCACGGCGGCGGAAAAACCCTTTATCCCTCCCATCAAGCCGATGTCGAACTTGACCACGCTAAAGTAGGTCCCGGTCAAGACACCGGCAATTCCGGCGAGCAGAGACCCGGCAAAAAAAGTGATCATGATGGTGACATCCGGATTGATGCCCATAAGGCTTGCAGCTTCGATGTTCTGGGAAATCGCTCGGATGGCAAGGCCGATCTTCGTCTTGTTGATAAAGAGCATCATCCCCACAATGAGAAGCAGGCTGATGCCTAAGATCATGAGATGCTCGGCGCGGAAGTAGAGAGGGCCCACTTGGAAGCTCGCCTGGGGAAAGAACTTGGGAAAAACCTGCGGGTTGCTTCCCTCGGGATAAAAAAGCCGCACCGATTCCCGGATGATGATGCCGAGGGCAACGGTAGCCACAAGCACCATCAACAGAGGGGATTTGCGAAAAGGCTTGACCACCGCCCTTTCGAAAAGAACACCCAGGGCCCCCGTAATGATCAGGGTGAAAAAAATCACGCCCATGACCCACACGGCCATGGGGAGAGCGCGGGTCATGCCGGTCGCCTCCGCCAGACCATAGAGAATGATAGCGACAAAGGCGCCCAGCATGGCCACGTCCCCGTGGGCGAACTGAACGATATCGATGGCCCCGAAAAAGAGGGTGAACCCCACGGCAATCAGGATATAGGTGCTGCTGAGCATCAGGGCGATAAAAACAATTTCAATGAAATGCGCCATGGGTTACTTCTTCGGCAACGCTTTGGTGCCCTTGGCGTAGGCGGACGTCTCCCAGGCCACCCACTGTCCACCCTCGCTCACCTTCAGGGTCAAACCGCCCGTCACAGTCTGACCGAAGTCGTCGAACTTCGTCAGCCCCAGAACCCCGTGGTACTCCATGCCCCGGATGGCCTTGGCCAGAAGAGCCTTGTCGTTGGGGCCCACCTTGTTGATGGCCGCAATGATCAGGCCGGTCGCGTCGTAGGCGTAAGGACCGGTGGCCTCGTAGTACTCCTTGTACCCTTCCGCCGTGTAGGCTTTCACAAATGCAGAGTCCTCACCGATGACCTTCTTTCCCACAATGACCGTCCCCTCGGCATCGCCTCCCGCGGTCTTGTTGAAGGTCTCGGAGTCGAATCCGGTGACGCCGCAATAGAGGTAGTTGGACATGCCCATCTCGGCCATTTGCCGCTTGATCAGTGCCGCCTCGGTCACCACGCCGCCGTAGTAAATCACTTTGGGCACGGGATTCATGGCCTTGATGCGCGACAGGATAGGCCTGAAATCCTGGGTGCCGACAGGAACGCCATCCTCCGAAAGGACTTTCGCGCCCCCCTCGCTCAGGGCCTTTTTCACCGCGTTATTGCAGCTCGTGCCGTAGCTGGTGGTGTCATAGATGAGGCTCCACCCGTCATATCCCTTTTTCTTGAACACGAAGTCCACCAACTGGGCATGTTCAACGATCGTGTTTGCACAGACTCTCGTCACTTCCGGGAAATTGTGCTTGTAGGTGATGTCCGGATGGATCCCTCCCCAGAAAACCTGGGGCGTCGTGTAACGGTGGAAGACATGGATGGTGGCAAGACCGACCGGGCTGTTGAAGTGGGTGGTGGCCGCCGCGACCTTGTCCACGGTGCATAGCTTCGTGGCCACGCTCACGCCCGTGCTGGGATCCGAGGCGTCATCCATGACCACCAGTTCATACGTGTAGGGGGCTTTCCCCTCGCGGTTGGTCTCTTTGACCGCAAGATCCGCGCCGTTTCTGGCTCCCAGGCCGAAGGCGGCGTTGGGACCGGTCAGGGGGCCGATAAAGCCGATCTTCACGGTCTTCTTCTCCGCCGCCGCGGCAAAGGGAAAAACCAGCAATCCAAGAAAGAAGACGCACGAAACAACCACACAGATTCTTGTCGATACTCTCATGGCTTCACTCCTCCTCATTTTTCATGGTTTCTAAACCCCATCCCGCAGGGCTGACAGCATCCTCTACTGATCAATCAGTTTTCCCGCCTCTTTCAGTTTTTGTGAAACCTGCTGCAGGCCCAGGGCCTCCAGAGTCGATCGGGTCTGGAGACCGGTTTCCCTGTCCCATCCCTGGAGATCATAGAATTCATCCAGCATGCGATCCCAGTTCTCCTTCTCGCACCGGTAGCCCTTGTAAGGCCCTTCCTTGACGGGCTCTTCCATGAATCGCCTGGGCGGCAGGTCATCCTCCCGGCCCATGTCCGTGTGGAGGGTATTAAAGGCCTTTTCAAGATTGTAGGAGCGCCGGGCCATGGTGAAGAGCGTTTCTTCCGTGAGCTCCAAGCCCAGGGCGGCGTTGGCCAGAGCCACATAGTCTGAAGGCTCCAGGGCATACGCGCCCGACCAGGTTCCTACATAGACGCAGATACCCATCATGTCCTCCATCTCTTTGGTCAAGGACTGCCACACGACGTGTTTCGGTTGATCCTCGTAGGTATGTGCTGAAAAGTCAATCCCTTTGGGGCCGAAGCGCGCGCCTCCGATGGAGGTCCCCCTCAGGTGCCTACCCGCCACTGGGGACGTGGCTACACCCAGCGCCCATCCCTTCGGGGTCCTGAAGGGTTCGATGGTGTCCTGACCTTTCATGTGGACGGCAAAGGCCTCCGATCCTTTCCCCAATCGTTTCGACGCTTCCCTCACCCCGTGAGCCAAAAGATCCCCGATGCCCTGACGATAGGCCACCCTTTTCATCAACTCGATGAACGCATCCGCGTCACCCCATTGCAGTTTGAGGCCCTCCGTTTCTTGTTCCGTGAGAATTCCTTTCTCAAAACATTCGAAGGCCCAGGAAGCCACGTTGGCCGCAAAATCCGTGTCCAGACCCAGTTCGTTCGCCAGGATCCATGCCTTGGTGATGCCGTCCGGATCAGAGATGTCGAGTCTGACCGCATTCATGATCGTGTTGCTCCAGAACCCTTCTCCGGAGGTTCCGGCATACTTTCCTTCAGTGATCTCGGAAAAGGGCATGCATCCCACGGGACACATAAAGCAGGCTGAAATGCGCTTCCGGTTCTTTGGGAAACCGGTTTTCGGATCAGCCATACGCACCCGCTTTTCCATGGGCCAGAAGTCGTCCTGCCCGTTGCGGGCGCAGATCAGGAAATCCCAGTTGGGCGAGTGGGGATCACTCCAGCGACCTGCCAGCGTCGTCTTTCGCATACCCTCGCTGAGGAGGGACTCTCTTACCTTCCTGAGCGCGGTGTCCACGGCTTTGAAGAATGCCTCAGGCCTTGCAACCCCGACGGATCCGCCCTCCCCCGACGCGACGACAGCCTTGAGTTTCTTGTCGCCCATGATACACACCACGCCCGATCCGCCGGCCACCTTCGAGCGATCACAGACTACCCC
>JALOPA010000112.1 GCA_025454125.1 Thermodesulfobacteriota bacterium | reverse complement strand
GTGTTCGGAGAGCACAAGGAACCGAGCATTTTTTAAAAGAGCGTGTTGCCCGTTGCAGGTTGCCTGTGGAAAGGGAACATCGGAAGGAGTATCCGGTTAGAAAAGTGTGCGAACCTATTGCCTTGTCATTTCGACCGAAGGGAGAAATCCTTCCTGCTACCGATCAAAGATTTCTCAGTCGCTTTGCTCCTTCGAAATGACCTTAGGACGAATGCAACCGAGCCTTGTGAATTCGGACAAGCAACTTGCAACCTGCTACCTGCATACGAACGAAAGGAGGTGAGAATAAGAGACGTTTACGGTCGGGGACGGATTCGTAAAGCCTTTAACCCATAAGGAGGTGCTCAGATGACACGGAAGATAGCGCTTTTGATGGTTGGATTTTTTGTTGCAGCGATGTTTGCAGTGGTGTCACCGCCTGTCTCATTCGGACAGGACATCAAACTCACCTACGCCAACTTCCCGCCGGCACCCACTTTCCCCTGCGTCCAGATGGAACGCTGGGCCAAAGAAGTGGGAGACAGGACCAAAGGCAAAGTTAAAGTGCAGACCTTCCCGGGCGGAACCCTGCTGCCTGCCAAAAACATTTTCGACGGGGTCATAGCAGGGACGGCGGACATCGGGAACTTCGCCATGAGCTATCAGCCGGGCCGGTTTCCCGTCTCGGAAGCGATAGACTTGCCCCTGGGATTCTCCAGCGCCAAAGCGGCCAGCATGGCCCTTTACGACCTCATCGACAAGTACAAACCCAAGGAATTTGAGCAGGTCAAAATCATTACGCTTTTCACCTGTCCCCCGGCGAACATCATGACCAAGACCCCGGTCAAGACCCTTGCGGATATGAAGGGAATGGAGCTGAGAGTGGGAGGAACCCAGGCGGACATCATCAAGCTCCTGGGCGGAATCCCCGTGGCCATGCCCCAATCCGACACTCCGGAAGCGCTCCAAAAGGGCGTGGTCAAAGGGCACGTTTCTTCCATGGAAGTGCTCAAGGACTTCAACTACGCGGCCTACACGGCCAATGCCACTATCGCCAACCTGTGGGTGGTGACCTTTGCCGTGGTCATGAACAAGCAGAAATGGGAATCCCTGCCCGCGGACGTGAAAAAAGTGTTCGACGACATGCGGACCGAGCAGGCCCTGTGGACCGGCAAGTACGTAGACGACCATGTGCTGGAATCCCTCAAATGGTCCAAAGAGAAATACAACCTGCAGATCCTTGAACTCCCGGCCAATGAAAAGGCGGAAATCCCCAAAATGCTGGCCCCCATCATTTCCGATTACGTGAAAAGGGTGACTGCCGCGGGTCTGCCTGGCGATCAAATTGTTAAAGACGCCCTTGCGTTGAAGGACAAGTACGAGAAGGAGTACAAGTAACGGCACAACGTATCTCCTCCTCAAACACATCTATCCTCTTATCCCCTCCTCGCCCGAAGCGCCGGTGGGAGAGGAGGGGACAGAGCGCGGCAGCCGGGAAAAGGGGAAACGCCCATGGAAGTTCTTGAAAAAATACGCGACCTGCTCGACAAGGCCTTTGTGTTTCTGGGAGGGGTGGCGGTTCTGGCCCTCATGGCCCTGGCCACGGGCAACGTGTGCTTCAGAGTCTTCGGCCTGCCCTATCGCGGGGCCTATGAACTCGTAGCCTTTCTGGGAGCCGTGGTCACGGCGTTTGCACTCGGTTACACCCAGAGGAAGAAGAGCCATATTGTGGTGGACATCCTGACGGAGACTTTCAGGCCGGGAATCAAGAAGGTCCTCGACGGGATCAGCTACTTCATCGGGATGGTGTTCTTTGCGCTGATCTCCTGGGTGATTTTCAAGTGGGGCATAAGGATCGCCGGCTCGGGAGAGGTGTCGGAGACTCTCAAGATCGCCTACTATCCCTTTATCTACGCAGTGGCTGCGGGTTTTGCCTTCCTCTGCCTGACGCTGCTCCTTGATTTTCTCCACGCAGTTCTGAAGAAAGGGGGTAACCTGGCATCATGAGCGGGCCTATTGTCGGAGTCATCGGTATTCTGGTGATGTTCGCCGTGTTGTTTGTCCTCAGGCTTCCTGCGGCCTTTACCATGATGATCGTAGGCTTTCTGGGAGTGAGTTATGTCACCTCCTTCAATGCGGCCCTTGGGATGATCGGCCCGGACCTGTGGAACATTTTTTCCAACTATGGGCTTACCGTTATCCCCATGTTCATCCTGGTGGGAGAGTTTGTCCACTACGGAGGGTACAACAACAGCCTCTACTATGCGACCCACAAGTGGTTCGGCCATTACAAGGGCGGGTTGGCCATCACCACGATCATGGCCTGCGCCGCCTTTTCCGCCATCAGCGGGTCGAACACGGCAACGGCTGCGACCATGAGCAGCGTCGCCATACCGGAAATGAAAAAGTACAGGTATCACCCCATGGTCAATGCGGGGTCCGTGGCAGCCGGCGCCACTCTGGGGGTGTTGATTCCTCCCAGCATTGTTCTGGTGGTGTACGGCCTGTACACGGGGCAATCGATCGGGAAACTTTTTTTCGGAAATGTCATTCCCAGCGCCATTCTCACGCTGCTGATCGCAGCGACCGTAATTTACATCTGTTATCGCCATCCGGATTGGGGCCCCAAAGGGCCCAAGAGCACGTGGTCCGAGAGAATGAAGGCTCTTCCGGAGATCATCGACATCCTGATCCTTTTTGCCGTGATCATGTACGCGCTCTTCACAGGAGTGGTGACGGCGACCGAGGCGGCTGCGGCCAGCTGCGCCCTCGGCCTGGCGATTTGTCTGATCCGGAGAAAGCTCACGTGGAAAGGCTTCATGGCCTCCATCGGAGACACCCTTCGCATCTCCTGCCTGGTCTTCATGATTGTGGCGGGGGCCACGGTCTTCGGACGGTTCCTTGCCATCACTCGATTGCCCTTCGAGGCGGCCTCCTGGATCAGCACCCTGGATCTGCCCAACTGGGTTCTCCTGTGGATGATTCTCATCTGCTACATCATCGGCGGCTGCGTGATGGACGCGCTTGCTTTTCTCCTCATCTCGCTGCCGATCTTTTACCCTCTGGTCACGGCCATGGGCTATGACCCGATCTGGTTCGGCCAGGTGGTGTGCATCGTCACCACCATGGGCGCGATCATGCCGCCCATAGGGATTTGTTGCTACATCGTTGCAGGAATGGCAAAAGACATTCCCCTCGGCACGGTGTTCAGGGGGAGTTTGTACTATATACCGGCCTACATCATCTCCATGGCGATTTTGATGCTGTCGCCCTACTGGACGGTGCTGGTTCTTTCGGACCTTGTGAAATGACGAGGCGCTCAGTAACGTTGTCGCTTTTTGAAAGGGTAAGGAGTGAAGGCCCCCATGACCTGAGCCGTCAACCTTGATGGCTTCGTAAGAAGCCCGTTAGGTCGTCACTCCCGCGGAGGCGGGAGTCCGGAAGACCTTGTGAAGCCTGGATTCCCGCCTACGCGGGAATGACAGAAAGAGGCGTTTTTCGAATTCTTACGAGTGCATCAAGATTCAATTTCAAAAAGCTAAAACGTTGGAGCGGTTAGAGAGACGATTTGGATGGACAAGGAGGCGATGACCATCATGTCAAAGAGTTTCATGCCCAACATCAAAACGAAAAAGGAACTTGCGGAACTTCAGCTTCATGGGCTCCAATGGACGGTGAACCATGCGTATCGGGGATCGGCCTTATACCGGGAAAGACTCGATGAAGCAGGCGTCAAGCCCAAGGACATTCGCTCCCTCAAGGATCTTCAAAAGCTTCCCTTCACCACCTCCAAGGATCTGCAGGAAGGATACCCCTTCCCCCTCCTCGCGGTTCCCTTCGAGAAGGTGGTGAGGATTCACGCATCCTCGGGAACCACAGGGAAGAGAAAGGTTCTCGCCTACACCCAGAAAGACATCAAGGACTGGGCTGATTTCTTTGCTCGCTGCTACGAGATGGCGGGACTGACCCTGCAAGACAGGGTGCAGATCGCGGTGGGGTACGGCGTGTGGACCGCGGGCGTGGGCTTTCAGCTGGGGTGCGAGCGCTTCGGTGCCATGGCTATTCCTGCAGGCCCGGGCAATTTAGACATGCAGTGCCAGTTCCTGGTGGATATGAAGACCACGGCCATGTGCTGCACGGCGTCCATGGGCCTTCTCATGGCCGAAGAGGTTCTCAAACGGGGCATCAAAGATCAGATTCATCTCAAGAAAATGATCTTCGGATCTGAGAGGTCCAGCGATGCCATGAGGAGCCGCATCAAGGAAATCCTCAACCTGGACCACCTCTTCGACATTCCGGGGATGACGGAGCTCTACGGTCCTGGAACAGGGCTGGATTGCATCTATCACACGGGGATTCATTACTGGGCGGACTACTACATCCTGGAGATCCTGGATCCTGAGACCCTCAAGCCCGTTCCCGAGGGGGAGATCGGTGAGATGGTCGTGACCACCCTCAGGAAAGAAGCGGCCCCGCTCATCCGCTACAGAACCCGGGACCTCACAAGGCTCATCCCCGGAAGGTGCCCGTGCGGGTCCATTCTTCCAAGACATGATCGGCTGCTGGGCCGGTCGGATGACATGATCATCTTCCGGGCCGTGAACATCTACCCCGGCCAGATTGATCACATTCTCTCCGGCACGCCGGGCATCGGGAGCGAGTACCAGATCCTCCTCGACCGGAAGGAAGACGGCAAGGACTACATGACCATCAAGGTGGAGCGGGATCAGGGAGTCGCCAAGGAGAAAGATCCGGAACTAAGCAAGAAGGTGGCCGGAGAAGTGAAGAAGCAGGTTCTGGTGAGCGCGGCGATCGAGATCGTGGACTACGGCACCTTGCCGAGATCGGAAAGGAAAAGCAAAAGGGTTTTTGACAACAGAGAATTCTAAACAAGGAAGAAAACAATTGCGAATTCTGGAATTCTGGGATTGAGGAATTGACAAATTCTGGAATTGACGAATTGAGGGATTCTGGAATTGAAGGCAAAGGCTCTTGTGCAGAGTTTTTCAATTCCCT
The DNA here is from genome assembly GCA_025454125.1 of Thermodesulfobacteriota bacterium. The sequence goes on along the minus strand of JALOPA010000112.1, from coordinate 1,605 downwards.
AATTCCCTAATTCCAGAATCCCAGAATCCCAGAATTCCAGAATGCCAGAATTCCCAAATTCCAGAATCCCCAAATTTCTTTAAAAGGAGATGAACCGTGAGCAAGTTTGAATACCTCATGCCCTCAACCATCGACGAGGCGATTTCGCTCCTGGTGAGCCGCGGCGAAAGGGCGAAGTTTGTTGCCGGAGGCACGGATGTGATGGTCAAGATCAAGGAGGGGAAGATCACTCCCCAGTATCTGGTCTCTCTGAGGAGAGTCCAGGGCCTTGATCAGATCATTTACAAGGACGGCGAGCTGCGAATCGGGGCTATGGTGACTCACCGCATGCTGGAGCTCTCTCCCGTCATCCGGAAGGAGTTCCCGATTCTCATCGACGCCGTGACGAACATCGGCTCCGTGCAGATCCGGAATGTAGCCACCATCGGCGGGAACATCGTGAATGCCGTTCCCTCGGCCGACGGCGCCATCCCATTGATCACCCTCGGGGCCCAAGTCCGAATCCGGGGACCTAAAGGGGAGAGGAGCATGGCCCTGCAAGACCTCTACATCGGTCCAGGACAGACGCTTCTCGAACCGAACGAGATTCTCCTGGAGTTCGTGATCCCCAAACTGCCTCCACGCACAGGAGCCGCCTACGTGAAGCACACGCGGCGGGAAGCCATGGAGCTCCCTCTTCTGGGAGTGGCGGTGCTCCTGTCCCTGGCCGAGGACTTGGCCACCTGCACAGGAGCGAGAATCGGCTTGGGAGTTTTGGCGCCCACGCCCATGCGGGCCAGGAATGGGGAGTCGATCCTCAAAGGCCAAAAAGTCACGGAGGAGGTCCTGCGCAAAGCAGGCAAGGCCGCAGCCGAGGAGTGCAAGGCCAGAGACAGCATTCGCGGAGAGGCCTGGTACCGCAGGGAGATGGTAGAAGTTCTTGTCCCGCGCATGGCACGCCTTGCCATGGAAAGAGCACGGTAGGAGGTGATCCGATGAAGAAGGAGATATCGTTTGTGTTGAACGGGAACAGGATGGAAATGGAGGTGGACCCCTTCTGGACGCTCCTGGAGCTGCTCAGGGAAGAGCTGGAGATGACCGGAACCAAGTACGGCTGCGGAAGCGGGGAATGCGGCGCCTGCACCGTGCTGGTGAACGGAAAGGCCGTCAACGCCTGCCTCTTTCCTGCCGTGGAAATCGATGGGGCCACCGTGACCACCATCGAAGGCCTGGCCAAAGCCTCGGGCGAGCTCCATCCCCTGCAGACGGCTTTCATCGAGCAGGGGGCGGTACAGTGCGGATACTGCACCCCGGGGATGATCATGTCGGCGAAGGCGCTTCTGGATGAAAACCCCAACCCGACGGAAGATGAAATCCGCCATGCCCTGGCAGGCAACTTTTGCCGCTGCACAGGCTATGTCCAGATTGTCGATGCGGTCAAAGCGGCAAGCCACGCCATTTCCACCAAAGGGGAGATGAGACCGAGAAAGGCGGAATAGAGAATGACGGAGGTCATCATGGAGACATTGAGCAGTGTTGGAAAGAGAATTCCGAAGAGAGATGCCGTTGACAAAGTGACCGGCAGGGCGGCCTACATCCAGGACCTGAAAGTGCCTGGAATGCTTT
>JALOPA010000111.1 GCA_025454125.1 Thermodesulfobacteriota bacterium | reverse complement strand
ATCTCCGGGACCTGGTCCAACGTCATCGCCTTTGTGGTGATGCTTATAGTGATCCTGATGAAACCCTCGGGATTGTTCGGAGCCAAGCTGTAGGGGGAGACCGTGTCGCTCGCGTTGTACTATTATCTGTCCATAACCGCCGTCAACATTCTCATGAGCTGGGCCCTCTACGTGCCCTACCGGATGGCGCATCTGCATTTCATCACCGTGGCCAACATGGCGATCTCCGGCTACACGGCCGGCTACCTGGTGATGGCTCTGCACGTCCCCTTTGCCCTGGCGCTGTTCATCGGGTTTGTGCTGGGCGGGGTCATCGGCTACCTCGTCTCTCTGTTCATCGGGGATGCCCCCACCTTCGCGGTGGTCATCGTGGGGTTCACCTTCATCTACATCACCCGCACGGTGATCGAGAACCTGCCTGCCGTGGGGGGGACGATGGGCCTGTTCGGCCTTCCCAGCATCGGAGGAAGCCCTTCGGTCCACCGCTTCGTGATCCTCGGCATTCTTTATGGGCTGGTCGTCCTGGTGGGGTTCCTGATCCACCGCTTCGACCATGGCAGCCTGGGACGCGCCGCCTCTGCGGTGTTCGTGGACAAGGACCTGGCCGTTTCCCTGGGAATCGACATCCGGAAGCTCGGGATCCTGCTTCAGACCTTCAGCTGCACCCTGGCGGGCGGATGCGGGGTTCTATACGGATTTATCTACAGGAGCTTCCACCTGGACTTTTTTACCTTCCATCTGGTGGGAATCACCATGACGATCATCTTCGTCGGCGGATACGCCACGATGTGGGGGACTGTCCTGGCCGCGCCGTTGCTCTACGGCATACCGCTTCTGTTTCCACCCGAGATCGCCTCCTGGCGGATCGTGATCTACGGGGCGCTTCTGATCCTGGTCCTGCTTCTCAAGCCGGAGGGCTTCATTACCCGCCGGTCGGTCGATATCGTGGAGGGCTTTCTTTCGCGGAGACGGAAAAACTTAAACAGCTCATAAGGAGGACAGACGATGAAGAAAGCAAAATGGGTGGTCGTTGCAGCAATGGCGCTGGTATTCCTCACAACCGGCTTGGGATTTGCCCAGACCCAGGCCCAAGTCAAGGAATGGCGGATTCCGTTTCTGAACTGCCTGACCGGAGCCATCGCCAGCATCGGCGAATACCTGCAATGGGGCGCTGAGCGCGCAGCCTTGGAGATCAACGCGGCCGGCGGCATCAAGGGCAAGCCGGTGAAGGTGGTCGGCGTCGACACGGCCCTCGACCCCCAGAAAGGCTCGGTGGAGATGGCCCGCGTCGTGGAGGAGGGCACCCTCGTGGCGCTCGGCCCGGTGCCTGAGCCGGTGATCATGGCGGCCATGCCGATTGCCGTGGAAAACGGCATGATGTCCGTCACCGCCACCACCTCCTACGAATACGCGGTCAAGTTCTTCCCGTGGACCGTATCCTGGTTTCCGCCCACCGAGCAGAGACTCGGGGAACTGGTGGCCGCCTGGGCCGGGCTGCATCCGGACATGAAGACGGTCGTTCAATTCGTAGAACCCTACGGCCCCTGGCCCGGAATGGCTGAAGCCCACGTCAAGGGCCTCACCGGCGCCGGCGTCAAGGTGCTGCCCAAGATCGATGTGCCCAGCGATGCCGTCACCTTCGGCCCCTTGGTGGTCAAAGCCCTGGAGCAGAAGCCTGACGGAATCGTGTTCGTGTGCAACGCCGAGAAGATCGCCAAGATCATCAGGGAACTCAGAAGCCGCGGCTGGACCAAGATGGACCGTCTGCTGGTCTTCTCTTCCGGAGACGCGCCCGAGCTGTACGCCACAGGCGGTGCGGACATCAACGGGGTCCAGATCTACAACTACATCAACCCCAATCTCGACACCCCCCGCTGGAATGCCTTCAAGGAGGCCTACATGAAGGCCCACAGCGGCAACCAGCCGCCGAGCCTCTCGACCAACTACTACGATGCGCTGTACATGATCAAGCGCTCCATCGAAGGCACGGCCGTCACCGGAGATCCCAAGAAGCTCAAGGAAGAGCGCAAGATGATCGCGGAGTACATGGCGAACATGAAGGATTTCCACGGGATCATGTTCAACTGGGATATGAAGAACGGGGTTCCGACGAACAAACCCACCTTCATCTTCTCGATCCAGGAAGGCAAAAAGAAGCTGGTCAAGGAAGTCAAGCCTTAGGGCGCCTCCCTCAGAGAGGGCGGGAACAGCCGTGGAGAGAGTGTCCGACAACTCGTCTCCCCGCCCCTGGCGCTGCCGAAGGCAGGTAAACTTCGGCGCCGCCAGAGGGGGGGTAAACCTCCCCCGTCAGAGGTTGGATCGCAATCACGGGAGAGCCAGTTTTCTGTCATTTCGACCGAAGGGAGAAATCCTGACTCGCCTCCGCGAGTCATCCTGAGCAAAGCGAAGGATCTTTTTTTCATGAATGGATCCCTCTCTTTGTTCGGGACAACGCTCCGCGTTGGATTTCTCGCCCCGCTTCTTAAGCGGGACTCGAAATGACCTTGCGACCCAGCCTCTCAAGGGGAAGGCGAATTTTAGGTTATCGGATAGCCTCTTAAGGCTTCTTTAGGCGTTTCCGAGGGGATGTGAAGGGTTTGTGCGAGGTGCGAGATGATTTCACCCGAGAGCGTGCGGCGGGTTCTGGAGGCCCTGGATCCGGACGAGCTGATCCGGCTGACCGCCGACCTTGTACGGATCAACTCGGTTTGGGACCCGGAAGCCGGCACGAGCGAGCAGCCGGTGGCCGAGAGGGTCGCCCGGTGGGCGGACAAGGAGGGATTTGAGGTCTCTTTCGAAGCCGTCGCTCCCGGTAGACCCAACGTCGTGATCCACTCGCCGTTCGGAGCAGGATGCCGCACCTTGATGTTCGAAGGTCACATGGATGTGGTCACGCCGGGCGATGTTTCTGACTGGAATTATGACCCCTTCGGCGCGCAAATCGTCGGCCGGAGGATGTATGGCCGGGGAACCAACGACACCAAGGGAAACCTCGCGGCCATGCTCGTGGCCATGAAGGCCTTGAAACGTTCAGGGGTCGCGCTCACTGGGGCGGCCGTCGGCGGGGTTCTCTGCGATGAAGAGGACCAGATGCTGGGAGTCCGCCATTTCATCGACAGGGGCCACGCGGATTCGGTGACCGCCGCGGTCATCTGTGAACCGGAGGACGGCCTGATCTGCGTTTCCCAGAAAGGCGCAATCCGGGCCCGGTACAGGATCGTCGGCAGGATGAGCCATGGTGCAATGCCCCTTTCCGGCCTGAACACGGCCATTGCCCTGGCCAGACTCATAGACGGTCTCCACCGTATCGAATACGGCGCGGTCACAGCCCTTGGCCTCAACCCCCTTCTCGGGTGGCCGAGCTTTACGCCGACGGTCATCCGCGCCCCGGCATCCGGAGCGCCTCAGCTCAATGTCATGCCGGGAAAGGCGGAGCTTCTTGTGGACGTTCGAACCGTCACTGGCCAGAACCACGATGAGGTTCGAATGGAAATGAGCGAACTGGCGAGACAGGTGGAAAAGGAGGTTTTCTCCCACTACGAATCGTATGACATGAGCCTGGGCATCGAACGGTCCAGAGCGATGAAAGTGGAGGTGGCCTTTCTCACCGACCGTCCCTGCACGTACACCGATCAGCAAGAGCCCATCGTAGAATCGGCAGCCTGGGCCACCCGGGAGATCTGGAAGAAAGAGCCCGTTTTCGGCGGGGTTCCGGGAGCGACGGACGGCACCTTTCTCTGGGCACGGAAAGGAATCCCCATTGTCACCATGGGAGCGGGAGACCGGCAGGTGCCCCACCAGGTGGACGAGTGGGTGGATCTGGACCAGTTGATCGACACGGCCAAAATCTATGCGCTGACCGCCCTGCGTTACCTCTCCCCCGAAGATCCCGCGTGAGCGGAACCCCGTCTGAAATCAGAAGAACGCTGATGCAGGAGGCAATCCGAATGAACTACCCCGTAGCAAGTACGGGGTACCTGACCCATCTTGAGAACCGTCACACCCGCGCAGGCGGGTGTCCAGAAGAGAGAGCACCGTCTCGATTCCCGCCTTCGCGGGAATGACAAAGCTGGAGAGTAGGGCCGTCGTTCCCGCGAAGGCGGGAACCCAGGTTCTGCAGTCCTGCAGTTCAATCCGCTCTCACTACTCTCCCCGGATCGGCAGAACCTATCCGGGTCCTCCACCAGATGTGGTGGGTTTAGCGATAACTAAACCCACTGGGATTGAAACCACCATTGTCAGAGCAGGCGCCGTGGGAAGCCGCTCAGGAGCGCTGCTTCGCCGGGCGGCCTATCCCACCGCCGCGAACGCCTTGTCGAGCACGGCGAGCGCGTCGTCGATCTCGCGCGAGGACACGATCAGCGGGGGAGAGATGCGGATCACGTTGCCGTAGAGCCCGCCCTTGCCGATGAGGAGCCCCATGCGGCGCGTCTCCTCGAACACCTTCAGCACCTTCTTGGAATCGGGCGCTTTGCCGCCGGCCGAATCCGGATCGATCACCTCGACGCCTTGCATGAGACCCATGCCGCGCACGTCGCCGATGCTGGGGTACTTGGCCTTGAGCGCCTCGAGGCCGTCCCGGAGGCGCCCGCCCTGGACCGTGGCGTTGTCGGCCAGGCGATTGTTTTCGATGAACTCGATGGTGGCCAGCGCGCCCCGGGTGCTCACCGGGTTCCCGCCGAAGGTCGAGAGCGAAAGCCCCTTGTAGCTGTCGGCCACGGCGGGCGTCGCGAGGGTGGCGCCCATGGGCAGTCCATTGGCCAGACCCTTCGCGAAGGTCATGATGTCGGGCTGGACCCCCCAGTGCTCGATGCCGCAGAACGTCCCGCCCGTCCGGCCGCAGCCCGTCTGCACCTCGTCGCAGATGAAAAGCCCACCGTACTTGCGCACGATGGGGATCACCACCTGGAAGTACTCCTTGGGAGCCGTCACGAATCCGCCCACCCCCTGGATGGGCTCTGCCATGAAAGCGGCGATCCGGCCGTTGGTGGTCGTCTGGATCAGTTCCTCCACATCGCGGGCGCAGCGCAGATCGCAGCCCGGATAGGTGAGCCCGAAGGCGCAGCGGAAGCAATAGGGATTGTGGGCGTGCTTGACGTAGGGGATGCTGCTGGCCATAGGACGCCAGGGCGCGTGCGCGGTGATGTTCAAGGTGACCTCGCTGCGGCCCGAGTAGGCATGGCGGAGCGCGATGACGTCGGAGTGGCCCGTGGCGAGCCTGGCAAAGAGCACGGCGGTCTCGTTCGCCTCGGTGCCCGAAGAGGTGAAGAAGCTCTTGCGGAGGTCGCCGGGCGTGACCTCCGCCAGTTTCTTGGCCAGCCTCACCTGGGGCTCGTTGATGTACAGGGTCGAGGCGTGCTGCAGCGTCTGGTTCTGGTCGATAACCGCCTTGTTCACCGTGTCATTGCAGTGGCCCACGCTGACGGTCAGGATGCCCCCAAAGAAGTCGAGGTACTCCCTGCCCTCCGAGTCGGTCAGATGCATCCCCTTGCCTCGGACGAGCGTGAGGGGCTTCTGGTAGTAGTTGGCCACGCAGGGGAAAACGTACTCCTTCTGCAGGCTCTCAATCTGATCGGTCATCTTTGCTCCTCCTTCTTCCGCCACCCATCATGGGCGGAGACAAGAGTTCGGTTTCACTGGCACGGACCATAGGACATTCCGGTCTTGTGTGTCAACGGCAAACCCGGCACATCAGGGTACCCAAATCCACCACCTCATACTCCGAGGCTAAGCCGGATGTGGCTTTCGAGCAATCCCTGATCACCAGCAAGGCGTCAGATGCTAAGCGCCGAGGAGCGACGAGTGAGGCGTATGGAGCAATACGTCGCAATGAGGAGCGAGCGAAGCTTGCCAGCCTCTGGCTGGGCACGCCGCCCTTCGATCCTGCTCTGGGCCATGAGCCTGTCGAATGGCAGAGGATGCCTTGATGGTGGATCAGGGGCTACGCCCTCCATTGACTTCGCCCCTAGAACCTTCTAGAATTCGAAACAACTCGGGAAACCCGCGCCAGTCGAGGAAATGAGAAAGAAGAAAAAACCCCTTTCATCCAGACCCTCTGGCCTCTTCAGAGCCAAGAAGAGCCTCGGGCAGCATTTCCTGAGAGACCCGCTCATCATCGAAAGGATTCTGGCCGGGGCTCATTTTGACCGAAAGGCCACGGTCCTCGAAATCGGACCCGGATTCGGGGCTTTGACCTTCCCTCTCGCATCCCTTGTGCAGCGCGTGATCGCCGTTGAAAAAGACAGAACCCTTGCCGAGAAACTTAAAGCCGGCCTCTCCCGTGAAGGGATCGGGAACGTCACCCTGATCCACGAAGACATCCTCAAACTGGACGTCGCCGCACTTTCAGAAGAACGGATCGAAGTGATCGGGAATATCCCCTACAACATTTCCTCCCCGCTCATCGAAAAGCTGATCCGGAACAGGCACCTCATTCAAAGAGCCGTTCTTACCCTTCAGCACGAACTGGCCGCAAGACTGACCGCCTCCCCCGACAACAAGCAATACGGCGCCCTGACGGTTCTCATTCAGTATCATGCGCACCTTTCCCCGCTTCTCGAAATCCCAAGAGAGGCGGGGAAAGGTGCGCATGATACTGAATGAGAACCG
>JALOPA010000110.1 GCA_025454125.1 Thermodesulfobacteriota bacterium | reverse complement strand
GACAAACAAAAACGTTTCGCTGTGTCCTCTGTGTCTCTGTGGTGAGAGGAGGTAGCATCTTATGATGGAGGTCATTCACAATATCGGCTGGGCCATTGTCTTCTCAGTGGTGGGAGGGCTGGTGGGCATGCTGCTCGTGCTCTTCGCCTCGGTCATCGTGCCCAGACTCATCGACCGCTTCACGCCGAACATCGACGAACAAAAGGAGCTCATCCGTGGAAACAGCGCCGTGGCCGAGTACTACGGCAGGCTGGTGAGTTCGGCGATTATCGGGGTCAGCATCGTCGTGGCTGCGGCCGTACTAGGGGGCGTCATCGCCGCCTTGCATTGAAGGGCTGATGGAAACCTCGGCTGAAGCGGTAATGGTCCGATGATGAAAAGACTTGTCCTGCTCCTTTCAGTAAGCATCATCCTGTTGCTTCCCTCGCTTTGCTGGGCCAGGGCAGGTGGAGGGTGTTTCCTCCCCGAAAGCCAGATTCTCAAAGCGGACGGCACAGAGGCGTCCATCAGCTCTTTGCAGGCAGGGGACAAAGTCTTAGCGTTTACAGCAGAAGGCAAAACCGTCCAGACCAGGGTTCGGAGTTTGGTCCGTGCTGAAGCGAACCAGCATGTCATCCTTCAAACCGACTTGGTAACCCTGCGAGTCACAGAAGACCATCCCTTTTACATCGGCGCCGGCACGTTCAAAACCCTCGAAGTTCTCAAACCAGGAGATGCGATCATGGCCTGGGACGGCCAGTCCCTCACAGAGCAGCGGATCGTCTCTCTCCGGAAAGTGCAGGAAAAAGTTCAGGTCTTCAATCTTCAAACCGATCGACCCAACACCTTTTTCGCAGGCCACATCGCCGTGCACAACAAAGGCGGCGGCGGCGGCGGAGGAGGGGGTGGGAGCAGGGGCGGAGGGGGTTTCAGGAGTTCCGGTTCAAGCAGGAGCAGCAGCGGATCCGCTGGCGGCGGCGGTGACCCTGGAGCCGTGTTCGTCCTCTTCTTCCTGATTATCTTCATTGTTGTCGTGGTGCACATTTTGCGTGCCAAGAAGGGCAGCAAGAGCGAAAACCTCGATTTTGTCTACGACCGCAAGCAGGTCGCCCGCAAAGCGGAGAAGACGGAAAAGCTGCTGGCCTTCATCAGCCGGCAGGATCAGGTGCTCTTGCCTGAAGCGCTGAGGAGCCTGGCACAGTCCACCTTTCTCAAACTTCAGGAGTGTTGGCAGGCCAGGGATTACTCCCCGGCCAAGGCTCTTCTGATGCCGGCTCTTTTCGCTCAACAGCAGGGGCAGGTCTTGGGCCTGGTCCGGAACCACGAGATCAACCGCCTGGAAGGCTTGAAGGTGGAGCGGATCGATTTGGTGCACGTGCGATACACGGAGAAGAAAGATCAGCGGGAGTTTACCGCCCTCATCACCGCTTCAGCCAGGGACATCTACGTAGACGACCGGACGGGCAGGTTCCTGAGGGGCGACGACAAGCCGTCGCGGTTCCAGGAGTTCTGGACCTTTCAATTCATCGACGGGCAGTGGCTCCTGAGGGAGATCGAGCAGGCAGGTGAGTCGGACATCCTCAAGGATGAGAACTTTGCGGAAATGCTGACGGACGAGACCCTTCAGGGAATTTACCAGGAAGCGGCCAAGGAAGGAACGGCCGGGCCTTGGCTTGCAAAGGGGGAGGAAAAGAAAGCGACTCGCATCGAGCGCCTCCTCAACTTCCTGGTGCAGACGGACAAACTCTGGAACCGCCAGCAGATGATCGAGAGGGCGAGACAAGTGTTCCTGAGCGTTTACCTGGCCAGGGAATCAGGGGATCCCGCTCAGCTGCCGGAGAGTGATCTCTTCCCTGAGGTGGCCCAAAACCTGTCGCAGCAGCTTCGACAGTGGCAATCCGATGGATTGAAGGTCGAGTACCGAAACCTCTGTGTCCGAAAAGCCGAGCTCATCCTGGTGCGTAACTTCGCGGATTCCTCCAGGGATGAGTTCACGGTACGTATCGATGCCCATGCGCAGAAGATGGTGCGACGGGGAGACCGAGTGCTGACGGAGCAGAAGTATGTGACCCCCTTTGAAGAGTACTGGACCTTTGGCCGTCTGCAAGACCACTGGAAGCTCAAGGAGGCGCTGCCCCCCGGCCGGGGGAAAAAGATGCTTGCCGAGGAGAACGTGGACGAGGAAAGCAGCGCCGGACAGATCGAGTGGTATTACCGCCAGTCCCGCGCCACGTAGCAGGCTGCTGAAAAACGCCCATCTGTAATTCGAAGTGACACGTGACAAGTTACAAGTGACAAGATCCAAACAAGGACTTTTCACTCGTGACTCGTCACTTGTCACTCGTCACTTTCGCAAGGTGCCTTGCATCTGGCCGTTTTTGAGCAGCCTGCAAAGCAGGTGTTCTTGAGCAACCTGGTGGAATGGAAGAAACCAGCCCATGAATATCTATAAGGAACTGATAGCGCATGAGGTGTTTCCGGCTCTTGGCTGCACCGAACCGATTGCCGTCGCTTATGCTGCGGCCCTTGCGGCCGCCCAGCTCAAAGGGGATGTGGTCGAGGTCAGGATCGAGGTGGATCCCGGGGTCTTCAAAAACGGGTTCGCCGTGACCGTGCCGAATACCGGAGGAGAGAAGGGGAATCTCATCGCCGGCGCCTTGGGTGCCCTCATTGCCCGGCCTGAGCTGAAAATGGAAATTCTGAGGGGGACGAACGACACCCTTTTGGCGCGCGCCAGGGAGCTTGTGGGGAGTCGCCAGGTCAGCCTCAGGCGCGACGACCAGAGGGTCGGCCTCTACATCGACGTCACGGTTCGATCAGCCAGTGGGACTGCGAGGGCCGTGCTGGAAGGAGGGCACACCAACCTGGTGAAGCTGGAAAAGAACGGCGCCCCTCTTGTCGATACTGCGGATTCAGGGCCCGTCGGGACAGGCCACGCCTACCGAGAACGCCTCCGGGACATGACCGTCGCCGGCATGATCGACCTGGTGGAGGAATTGAATCAGGACGATCTCGCCTACCTGAGACGGGGAGTGGAGATGAACCTGGCCCTTGCAGAGATCGGGAGGTCCCTTGGAAAGGTCGGGCATTTCATTTCCGATCTCGTAAGCGGGGGGCTGCTGGTCGATGATGTGATCTCCAAAAGCAAGATCCTGACGGCCTCTGCCTCGGACGCCCGCATGGCGGGGCTGCCGTACCCGGCCATGGCGAGCGGTGGGAGCGGCAACCAGGGGATTGTCGCCTCCCTTGTCCCCTACACGGTGGGGAGGTTCTATGGGGTTCCCGACCCGACCATTCTGAAGAGCATCGCCCTCTCTCACCTGGTGAACGGCTACATCAAGTGCTACACGGGAGACCTCTCCCCCATCTGCGGCTGCGCCATCGCTGCCGGTGTGGGCGCAGCCGTGGCCATCGTTTATCAGCGGTCGGGAAAAGACCTGGAGAAAATCAACCTGGCAGTGAACACCCTCGTGAGCGATCTCGGGGGGATGCTCTGCGACGGGGCCAAGAGCGGATGCGCCCTGAAGGTGGTCAGCTCCACGGAATCGGCCATCCGTGCAGCCTACATGGCCCTGCACTGCCACGGTATTACCGAGGAGGAAGGCTTTGTCGGCCGGAGTGCCGAGGAGACCATAAAGAACATGAGCCGCATCAGCGGAATCGGCATGTCGCTGGTGGACGAGACCATGCTGGGCATCATGGAGGACAAGAAGCCCCGTGGCTCCGGTGAGAGGAATTGAATCTTTCTTGCGCCTGTCATCCCCCGTTTGTACCCATCTCTTTCAATCCCATTTCTCATAAACGGTGAAAGCTCCATCAGGTCCAAGGACGAAGGGGCTTTTTTGCAGATCCCTGAGGGGTCTGTGAACTCAAAGAACGAGGCGATGGGTTTCCTGAAAATAGAATTGAATATTATTCATTTATCTGACTTGCAGCATACAATGAGGTTTATTGAATATAAGATATTGAAATATTCTACAGCAAAAAAATGCCCGCTTCTTATGGCCAGTGGCCTGGCGATAGGGCGGGGGAATGCCCATCGGGAATTCTAGCTCTCGTAGCATATTGAAAAGCCTCCTAGCGGCGACATTCGCCGATCTTGGTGAGGGGGCATTTAGCCAAAGGAAGGGTCAACAGGGTATTGACCCTTTGCGCTGAGGAGAAAGACCTCCTTCAGGGAGGATAGAGAAGGCCGCGACTCCGAATAGTGTTCCCTTCAATAAACTTTTTTGTTAACATTCCTTTAGCCCTTGGGCGTGGGAAGTCACCGACTCGAGCATCCTTATGTCTCTTGACAGGCCTTTTAACCCGAATCCATCCGGCACACATCCCGTAAGCATCTCAAGGCCCCTACGAACTCTGACCACGAATGAGCATGTGGTGATGGCTGCTCTCGCCACGTTGGTGGGACTGGCCGCCGGATTTGGCGCCCTGGGTTTCCGTTATCTGGTGCAAGTGTTCCAGTTTCTGGCCTATGGGTCTCCAGGGAACCTTTTGGAGATCATTGCGTCTGTCCCGTGGTACACCAGACTCTGGTTGCCGGCACTGGGCGGCCTCTCTGTCGGCTTTGTGATCCATTTCTTCATCAAGGAGTCAAAAGGCATCGGCATAGCGGATGTCATGGAGGCGGTTGCCCTTCGCAAGGGAGTGATCAAGAAGAGGCTCCTCTTTTCGGAATCCCTGACGTCCGGAATCACTATCGGGACAGGAGGTTCTGCCGGGGTCATCGCACCGATCGTATTTATCGGTTCCTCTCTCGGCTCCATTGCAGGACAGCTTCTCGGGATATCTCCCGATCGAATGAGAACCCTGGTGGGCTGTGGTGCTGCCGGGGGCATTGCAGCGATATTCAATGCCCCGATTGGCGGGTGTATGTTCGCCCTGGAGGTGATCCTGGGGGATTTTGGATTAGCCTCCTTCAGCCCGATCGTCATCTCATCCGTCGTTGCCACAGTCGTCTCACGGCACTTCCTCGGCAACTTCCCGGCCATCCTGGTCCCGCCCTACCAACTCGTCAGCGCCTGGGAACTCCCTCTTTACGCGCTGCTGGGTCTTTTGTCGGCCCTTGTGGCGGCACTGTTCACGACCTCCCTTTATCGGACAGAAGAGATTTTTCAAAAGATGCGTTTCCCGGATGTTCTTAAAGCGGGGTTAGGCGGCTTGCTCACCGGTCTGATCGCCCTTCTTTTTCCTCATGTCTTGGGTACGGGCTTCCCTGCCATTGATCTGGCCCTTGCCGGCCAACTCTCATGGGTCACGATGCTTCTTCTCATCGGTTTCAAGATCCTGGCGACTTCCATTACCCTAGGCTCAGGCGGCTCCGGAGGAACCTTCGCCCCGGCTCTGCTTCTTGGTTCTATGGCAGGAGGCGCTTTCGGAAATGCCGTACATTGGCTTCTGCCGGAAGTGACCGCTTCTCCTGGGGCCTACAGCATCGTGGGGATGGCGGGAGTTCTGAGCGGAACCATCCATGGTCCTCTAAGCGCCATTTTGATCCTGTTTGAAATGACGGACAACTACAGGATCATTCTCCCCCTGATGATCGCCTGCATCATCAGCTTCATCACGAGCACTCAAATCAGCAGGGAATCTATCTTCACGCTGAAATTGGTGAGGAAGGGCATCAACATTAAAGCGGGAAAGGAGGTCAATGTCCTCAAATCCCTTCTTGTCGAAAAGGCGATGAATCCCGCGCCGGAGACCATCTACGAAGGACTCCCCCTGAACGGTTTGGCTCGCCACCTGTCTGAAAGCAAATACCACAGTTTCCCCATCGTTGACGGTTCAGGTCATCTGACCGGAATCCTTTCATACGTCGATTATCATGAGGTGCTTCACAATCAAGAGCTGGATCATCTTGTTGTGGTGAAAGACATTGCGACTGAGAAGGTCATCACGGCTTATCCGGACGAAAGCCTTTATGCAGCACTCGAAAAGATTGCAGCCAAGGACTTCTCTATCCTTCCGGTTGTCGATAGGGAGAATCCGAACAGGCTTCTCGGGATCATTACGAGAAGGGACATCATCGGCGCTTACAACAGTGCCGTGATCAAACAGTCCCCGCGGCGCGAACAGTCCCCGCCACCCTTGGCGAGCTCTTGAATTAATGGAAGGAGTTGAAAGTCAGGAGGTGGTAGCTGAATGCCGGCCAGTTCTTCCGGCTTCACCCACCGGAGGGCATCGCAGCCGATGGGAGTCGGCGTTCCGCTCAACCAGTCGCACTGAAAGAGATGGAGTGTGATGGACTTGGTCTCATAGGCGTGATCGATCTGCTGCAGGTGTTTGACCGCCTTCACTTCCATGGCGAGCTCTTCCCGGAACTCCCTTTCGAGACAAGCTTCCAGGCTTTCCCCGGACTCCTGCTTGCCGCCAGGGAACTCCCAGTAGCCTGCGAGATGGCTGCCCTCAGGCCGCCTGGTGATGAGGAGCTTTCCGTCTTTCCAGACCAGGCCTGCGGTCACGTGGAAGTGGGGGGCAGATACTCGCATCGTGGTCCCAATCGATCAGTGGGTCGTGCAGTGCGCGAAGGTGAAAACAACAGGTACAAGGTGCAGGGTGCAAGGTGCACGCTAAACGGCGCGGGGTGCGGGGCAATCAAGGTCTTCCGTGTACCGTGTACCGTGCGCCTTGCACCGTCACGCATAGGTTCACTGCTGTTT
>JALOPA010000762.1 GCA_025454125.1 Thermodesulfobacteriota bacterium | reverse complement strand
TTCGTAAAAAGCCTTTCAGATCGTCACTCCCGCGAAGGCGGGAGTCTAGAAGATCTTGAAGAGACTGGATTCCCGCCTCCGCGGGAATGACAAAAAAACAGCCTTTTCTGGCTTTTTGCGAAACCATCAAGTTTGGCCCGTGAACAACAGTCACTATATTTCGAGAACTTGCATCACTGAAGAACACAAAAAGGTCATGCAAATTTGTCAGCGAATTTAATGATTCAGGACACTAGGCTTTTACCCCCATCCCCTTGATCCGGCCCAAAACAAACTCCTTCAGCTCCGGCTCCTCCCGAGAAGGCGCAGGAATCGCCTCCAGGGCGACTTCGGCGCGCGCAGCGCTCTGATGCCCGCCGGCAGAGCCCCACGGACCGAAGAGCTTCTGAGCCACCTTGCCCGCGTCCAAGCGGAAGCCTGCATGCCTGAAGATCACAATCAGCTTCTGGCCATAGACTCCGGAGACGATGCACCATGTGGATTCCACCAATTTCAAAAAGAAATCCGCGAGGATCACCAGGATGTCCGGGTCGTTGACCTTCCCGAGGTGGATGTACGCCTTGTCTCTGAAGAATACCAGGTTTTCGAGAGCCGTTCTGAAACTGGCCAGGCTTTTGCGGGTCATCTCCGAGGATTCGATCATCTTCACAGTGTTGATGTTGGCAAACCCATAGAGGTATCGAAAGGCATCGATGTCGTTCGGGATGGACGGCCGGACAAAATTGTCCGTATCCGTCTTGATGCCGTAGAACAACGCTGTGGCAAGCCTCGGGGAGGGGGTGATCTTCGCAGCCCTCAGATATTCCGTCATCATCGTGGCGGTGGCCCCGTAATCCTCCCGGATGTCCACAAAAGGCGCAACCGAGCCGGAGGAGAGCGGGTGGTGATCGATGATGATGTCGAACCGGTGCCTGCTCAAGGCCTCGTGGTGTTGAGGCTGGGAATCCACGATCACCCATTTGGTGATCCGGCCTGGATTGAGCTTTCGAATGTGCTGCTGCTTGATGTTGAGCAATTTGATCATCGCCAGATTGTCCGCACGCTTGATCACATTCACGCGAAAGACCCAGGTCTTCTTCACGCGGCGCCAGAAAAGCCTCTGGAGCGCCATGGCGCTGGATATGGCGTCGGGATCGGCGTTGATCAGAATCGCCACCGTGTCCTCCGCTTCCACCTGCTCAAGAAGCGTCTTGAGCTTGTCAGACACCGGAGTCGATTTGGAAAATGGTTGCTCCATGAGAGAAGGGGCTTCCTGCGCCTCGGCGTTCCGCTTTTGAGCTGCAGCCCCTTCCTTCGATCTGGCCGGTTTTTTGTTTCTCATCGATTTGCCTCTCCACAAAAGATTAATCCATAGGAACCCCGATTTCAACGGGAAATCGGGGGCCGGAGTTGACACGATGGCCCGTTTTTTGTAGAGTCCTGTGACTCTCTGTTCACCGCACCTGCGAACCATGAAAAAATCCATCACCGCTCCACTTTGCTCGGCCCTGGTGATACCGGGATTGGGCCAGATTCTGAACCACCACCTCCGGAAAGGCCTGATCCTGATGGGGCTGGTTTTTCTTCTCTTCGTCGCCGGCGCCGTGAAGCTGGCCTTCATCGTGACCGCCCTGACTCGCGGCCCTGACCTTGCCGATGCGTCCCAAACCGCGGCGCTCGACAGGGGGGACTTGCTTCTGCTGGCAGGGATTGCCGCAGCCTTCCTGATGCTGTGGGTGTACTCGGTCCTCGACGCCTTCTGGACGGCTTTTCGCGCGGAACGATCCGAAAGGGAGAGGCAGCCGTGAAGTCGTCCCTTCCCTCCTCACACCCCTTCAGCAGGAGCACGGTGCCTGCCACCCCCACGTCTTTGCCGTGGAAACCGGCCAGCGCTTCCTCAAGGCCGAGCTCTATCTCCGCACCCTCCGGGACATGCGATGTTCCTGCCAGGATTACTGCACCCCCCAGCAAGCCCGCTTCGTCATCGACTGGGTCAACAAGGTGCTGACCGATCTCTCCATCAAAACGTGAGGCTTGCGGCCAGGCCGCCCTTTCCATGCACCCTTCGGCCATGAACTTCTGAAATCGCTCAGGGTCAACCTTGATGCGTTCGCAAAAAGTCCTGCGGTGTGAATCTGCCATTTCGACCGCAGGGAGAAATCGATCCTTTTCCGCGTGTGAGTCATTCAAGATTTCTCGCTTTGCTCGAAATGACATGAACATGGGACTTTTTACGAGTTCATCAACCTTGAGCATGCACCGTGCAAGGGCACGGGTCGGTCGAAAGGTTGACTTCACTCGGCTTATCTGTTAATCAAACATCACTTTTTCGGATGGAGGCTTTGTTGATGGATTACAAGGAAACCCTGAATTTGCCCAAAACTGACTTTCCCATGAAAGCCAATCTGGTCAAGAAAGAGCCGGAAATGATCGAGCGATGGGAAAGGCAGAGACTCTATGACAGGATCCGCGAGACGTCCAAAGGCAGGAAGAAGTACACCCTTCACGACGGCCCTCCCTATGCCAACGGCCACATCCACATGGGCACCGCCTTCAACAAAATTCTTAAAGACCTCATCGTCAAATCCAGACAGATGGCCGGCTTTGATGCTCCTTATGTGCCGGGCTGGGACTGCCACGGCCTTCCCATCGAACACAAGGTGGACAGCGAGCTGGGATCGAAGAAGGCCGGCATGAGTCAGGCGGAGGTGCGCCGCACCTGCCGAAAGTACGCGGAGAAATGGATCGACATCCAGCGCAGCGAGTTTAAGCGACTCGGCGTTTTCGGGGAATGGGACAACCCCTACCTCACCATGGCCTACCCCTACGAGGCCACCATCGTCCGCGAGTTCGGGAAATTCTATCTCAAGGGGAGCGTGATCAAAAGCAAGAAGCCGATCTACTGGTGCATCTCGTGCAAGACCGCCCTTGCCGAGGCGGAGGTGGAGTATGAGTCTCACTCCTCCCCGTCCATCTTCGTCAAGTTCCCCATGATCTCGGATCTCAGCCAGGAGGTCCCTGCGCTCAAGGGCAAGAGCGTGTTCGTGGCGATCTGGACCACCACGCCCTGGACCATCCCCGCCAACCTGGCCATCGCCCTGCACCCGGATCTCGATTACGTGGCCGTGGACATCGGCAACGACCAGGTCCTGATCCTCGCCGAGGGGTTGATGGCGGTGTGCATGGACACCTTCGGCATCCGGGACTACCGGGTGATCGCGGAGCT